>JANNDN010000053.1:0-5091 GCA_031387795.1 Sphingomonas sp. | reverse complement strand
CTACAAGCGGCGGGCGCCGTCCTCGCCGTGGAGTTCGTCCGCCCAATCGTCGATCGACGCGGTCACCGCACGGAGCATCGGGATCGCCGCGATCCACCGAGTGATGGTGACCACAAGGACGACAACCAGGGCGACCGTCAGGACCGAGATCATATGCACCTCCCCTTTTGTGGTCGTATAGTGAGGCTGGCTGACAACCCGCTGACGCTTTCGAGTCGCGGCAATGACATTGGCCGGGCGCATCTTCCTGGTTCCCGGTGCGTTGGCCCGAGACAATTGATGGAGAATGAAATGGCCGGATTCGAAGACATTCGCGAACATATGGAAGTGATCGGCGCCGACGGCGTCCACCTCGGCACGGTCGACAAGGTCGAAGACGAGCGCATCAAGCTGACCCGCGGGGACAGCGGCGTAGCCCATACCGACCACCATCATTACATTGCGCGCGGCCTGTTCGCCGATATCGAGGGCAACCAGGTCCGCCTCAGCGCCAATGCCGACGTCGTCGCGGCGCTGTTCGAGGAAGAAGCAAGCGGGCAGCCGATCGGCGACTGAGCGCTGGCGCGGGCTTGATTGCCGCTCCCCGCTCGGCTCCAATGGGGCCGGGCCGGGGAGGGCTGAACCATGCGCGCCACTGTCATCGCCGTGATCGCCGCAGTGCTCGCCACGGGCTGCTCGAAAGAGGCCGCCGACCAGCAGGTGGTCGCTCACCCGAAAAAGGAGAAGCCGCCGCATTGCTTCTTCAAGCCGGCCGAGACGAAGGGCTGGGCGCTCAAAGTCGTGGGCGGTGAGGCGGTGGTGAGCGGACGCGCCTACCGCTCCGACGCACGCTACAAAGCGGTGCTGCTCGAGCCTAAGGTGGACGGCCGGGTGGCCGAAATTCGCCCCTCGATCGCGGTCAACGACACTGGCTTCGCGACCGAGGACAATTGGTGGGACCTCACGGCCAAAGTTCCGGCGGCAGCCATCGATACGATCGAGGTGCGCTGCGGGTCGACGCTGGTGGCGAGCCTTGCGTTGACCCACTGAGCCGATGGCGATCGATTGGCGATTGATCCGTGTCCGCTGGGCTCGGCGAGTGCGGATGCTGCTCCTGCTCGCGGCGCTGCTCGCGCTCGGCTGGTGGCTGGCGGAGCCGCCGCCGCCCACCATCGGACCAGAGCGGGTGGCGCAACGATTCGCGCCGTGCGGCCAGCCCGGCAGCGGCTTCGCCTGCGTCGTCGATGGCGATTCCTTCCGGCTCGGCGGGCGGCGCATCCGCATCCGCGGCATCGACGCCCCCGAGCGCAAGGGCAGCTGCGCGACCGAGACCGCGCTTGCCGTCAAAGCGGCGGCGAAGCTGGTCGCGCTGCTCAACTCTGGTCCCTTCACCATGACCGCCGTGCGCGGCGACGAGCGCGACAAATACGGCCGCGAACTGCGCGTCCTGACTCGCCGCGGAGCCGACGGCAAAACCCGCTCGATTGGCGAGGCGATGGTCGCCGCGGGCCTCGCCCACGATTACGACCGGGCCAAGACCAGTTGGTGCTGACCGGCGAGCTGGTCGCCAGGTTTTGGGAAAGGGTCGCGAAACTGGTAAGAACCCGGACGCTGGAGGGGCCTCGATGAACGCGATGATCGGACTGGCGGCGGCGATTGCGGCGATGGCCGGGGCGTCCTCTGCCACAGCCAATCCGGTCAAGCCGTGGACCGTCGAAGGCGACGCCGGCTGCGACTGGTGGCTGAGCGGGCCCAACGGCCGCGAGCACCACGCCTCGATCGGCCGCGGCGACGACGATCCGGTGCTGACCATCTCCGAGCAGAGCTTCCTGCCGTTCGCCGAGGACGCGACCGTGCCGCTGGTGCTGCGCTTCAACCGCGATCCCAGGCGCGAGGCGCGCGCCGAAGCCTGGTCGAGCAGCATCGTCGGCGACGGAGAGCGGATGCTCGGCATGTATTTGCGCGCGCCGGCGCGGGCGGCGATGGGCGGGGCGAATTTCATCGAGGTGCTGCACAAGGGCAAAGTGCTGAGCGCGATCCCGCTCGCCGCGACCCCGGGCAAGGCCGATCTCGACGCGTGCGTGACACCGCCCGGGACCGAGCATTCGGATTCGGAATGAGGCCGCTGGCCACCATTCACGGCGCGGCAAGGCGCGCTGCGCCAGGCTGAGACGATGCTGGCCGCGCTCGCTTTCGCGACGATCCTTCCGCTTGCCCAGGCAAGCGCAGCGGCGGCGCCTGCGCCGGCCCCCGCGACCGCGCCCGCAACCATCGAAGCCCCTCCGTCCGCTTCCGCCACGGTTGAGACCGGTGACGAGAGCTGCGACGAGGCCGCGCGCGGTAGCGGCGACACCCGCGATATTGTTGTCTGCGCGCAGCGGCCGCAGGGCTATCGCCTCAACCCCGACGTGATGGCGGCGAAGAACGCGAAGAAGCGCCTCGGCCGCGGATCCGCCCCCAAGCGGCCGGAAAACTTCAAGCAGAATGATTGCGCGACGGTCGGCCCGATGGGCTGCCGCGAGGGTCCGGTGATCGACCTCGTCTCCGCCGCCTTGGTCGCCGCGCAAATGGCGGTGAAGGCGGTGCAGGGCGAGAATGTCGGCAAGATGTTCGTCACCGACCCGAACCCGAGCGAATATCAATTGTACCAGATGGCCAAGGCGCAGCGCGAGGAACGCGAGGCCGAGGAAGCGGCGGACAAGATCCGCGCCGAGGTGCGCGCCAAGGATGCCGCCAAACCGCGCCCGGTAAGCGTCGCCGACGAGCCACGGTAAGCAAGGCTTTACCCATTTGGGCTAGACCCTCGTCGCAGCGCCGTGGGCGGCGCGAGTGGCGAGAGGTGAGCCGGAACGATGGACATGATTTCCAAAAACCTGTTCCGCGGCGCCGGCGTGCTGGTCGCGGCGCAAGTGTTCCTGACCTTCGGCCTCGACAGCGAGAGCGTGCTCGACAAGGCGTTCCAGGCGGCCAAGTTCGGATTGATGGCGGTTCCGGTATTGGCCGCCGCGGCCTTCCTCACCACCGAAAACGGGCTTCGCGCCGCGGGCTATACCATCCTTTTGTGGGCGGGCGCCGGCACCGCGGGGTTCTTCGGCGCGGTCTATGGCGATCCGCAGGCGAACCAGTTCGCGGCGGAATATATTCCCGGCAGCTACGAGCTTGGCCTCGATTTCGGGGTCGCCAATCTCGCCGCGGTCCTGACGCTCGGCCTGACCATGTGGCTGTGGGGCCTGAAGAACGAGCCCGCGCCGGCGACCTTCCACGGCGTTGGTCGCCGCTAGCGCGATGGCCGCTCCGCTCAACCCGCGCAAGCAGACCGTCGACCTCGCGGTAACGATCGCGCGCCCCTCGCGCATCCGCCGCAACCCGCCGCCATTGGTCAAGGAAGTCCCGATCCGCGACCGCGAGGAGCGCGAGCGGTGGATGGTGGCGATCGGCGTGATGCTGTTCGCGATCGCGCTGGTCGTGGTGGTGGTCGCGGTGGCGAGCGCCGCGGGCTGGTCGCCGAGGGAATATACGGCGAATCTTTGAGGGGCCGTCATGGGAGTAAATCCCATGACGTCGATCCTGTCCGCAAGCGGCAGGTCGGCCGGCCTTAGCCAGCTCTTCGCGCTGCTCCGGCGGCGCTTTGCGCCGGCGTCGCTGCGCTCGGTGGCTAGGCTCCGGCTCTTCGGCCGACTTTCGTGCTCGACCATCCCCCGGATGGTCTGCGCGCGAAAGTTCCCAAAGTTCGCGGTGACGGGGCCTATTCGGACACGGCGTCGCTCAGCGTGTCGAGGAGGGCGGGGAAGCGGGCGACGGCGTCGGCCTGGGGGTCGGCATCGCCGCGCTGCTCCCACGGCAGAGCGAAGCGCTTGGGGTCGAGGCGGGCGAGCAGCCAGGTCAGCAATTTGTCGTTCGGCACCCGGCGCTCGGCGACGAGGTCGCCATTTTCGAACACCTGCTCGATGCGGCCGTTGATCGCGCGGTCGAAGACGATCGCCGACAGCCGCCCGACCGCGAGCTGGAGCGCGGTGTCCCAGGCGGCGGCGAAGGCGGGCGAGCGGGTGCGCAATTTGTAGGCCCCGCGGGCGGACAGGCGCGCGGCGGTGGAGGCGATGTGGACCGAGCCGGTCTCGGCCAGCGTGGCGAGGAAATAGCGCTGGCGGTCGGCGCTCCACCCGGCGAGCCGGTTGCGGCTCTCTGGCAGCTCGACCCCGTCGAACGGGGTGGCCGCAGTTTCGGCATCGCCATTATTGTCGGGGTTGGGGGCGGCGAGGAGGTCGGTCGGCCAGGCCTCGTTCTGCTCGATCAGCGGCACCAGTGACAGTCGCGGCCCGCCGGCCTCATCGGCGGTCTCGGTCGCCTTGTCGACGCGCTTCTGCGCCGCCGCCCAGGCGTCATATTCCTCGACCGTCATTTCGCGGTGCTTGCGGCGGGTTCGGGGCATGGGGGACTCCTTCGGTTTGGAAAGAGCCAAGTCACATATGCCAAAGACGGGGCTGTAGGACAGCGCTTTCTTGGTCTGCTATTCGAGTGCCTCGGATCAGGGGGAGTGAAATGAGGATCATCGTCATCATCGCGGCATCTGCAATTGCGCTGGCGGGCTGCTCGGCGCAGCAGCCGGCTGCCGAAAACAAGGAAGTCGGCGCCGCGCAGCGTCCGTCGAAAGAACAGACCGAGGCCTATATGCGCAAGGCCGAGGAGGATTGGGCCGATCTCTCCGTGCGCCGCATTCCCGGGCTGATGGAACGCATCATGGCCGACGACTATGTCGGTGTGTCGTCGGAGGGTGACGTTCGCGACAAGGCCAAGCAGGTCGAAAGCGCAAAAGAAGAACCGAGCGGCGATTTCGTGTCCTCGAAGCTCGATTACGTGAACTACCGGCACATCGGAGACACTGTGTTCGCGCAAGGCGCGGAGACGCTGCAGCGCAAGGACGCGAGCAAGGCGCCGCTGCGTCTGATCTGGACCGATGTGTGGATGTGGCGCGACGGCAAGTGGCAGATTGTGGCGTCGCAGGATTCGGTTCTGCCGGAGGAGAAGTGAGGCGCGCGGACTGAACAACGGCCCTCAGTGCTCGCCATGCTTCCAGCGCCAACAATCGGGAGACAGCGCGAAAAGATGCGGAAG
>JANNDN010000016.1:0-2017 GCA_031387795.1 Sphingomonas sp. | reverse complement strand
CCTCCGGTTTCGGCCCGCGGCCCGCGGCAACCGGCTGGTTCGCGGAATTCGAGGATCTCGCTCTGCCGCCGGGCGCGGTCGGCTATGCTCCCGACGCGATGCGCTTCATGGGCGCGACGTTCGACCCAAGCGCGCTCTATCGCTTCAATGCGGTACGCGCGATGCTTGCCGAGAACGGCCTGACGACCGCGCGCATCTCGGCGCATGTTGACCAGCTGCAGCGCGCGTTCGTCGACCGGCTCGCGGGCACCGCGCTGGCCGATGCCGAGCTGCTCAATCCCTTGGGTCGCGCACCGCACGCCCGCTTTCTCGCTTTTCGGACCCCGTCGGCGCGGCGGCTTCACGACGCGCTTATGGCCCGCAATTGCATCACCGACGTCCGCGGCGATGTGCTGCGGATTGGATTTGCGATCTACCAGGACGACGACGACGTCGAGCGCCTCGCCGAGACGATTGGAGCAATGGCATGACCGCATCGCGAATCCGGCCATCGCCCGCACCCCGCGTGGTGCTCGTGCTCTTGCTCCTCGCCTACATCCTCAATTTCCTCGACCGCCAGATCCTCGGCATTCTCGCCGGACCGATCATCGCTGATTTGAAGCTCACCGACACCGAGTTCGGAGCGATCGCCGGGATCGCCTTCGCAATCCTCTATTCGGTACTCGGAGTGCCGCTGGCGATGCTTGCCGACCGCACCAGCCGCAGCAAGGTCGTAGTCGGCGCACTCGCGGTTTGGAGCCTGTTCACGGCGCTGTGCGGGACCGCGACCAACTTCGGCCAGCTGTTCCTGTTCCGCCTCGGCGTCGGGGTCGGCGAAGCGGGCGGAGTCGCTCCGTCCTATGCGCTGATCGCGGACTATTACCCGCCCGAACGCCGCGCCCGGGCGCTGGCCATCTTTTCACTTGGAGTCCCTCTGGGGCTGGCTGGCGGGACTTTGATCGGCGCCTATCTCGCGGCGTGGATCAACTGGCGCGCGGCGTTCGTGTTCATGGGGGTCGCCGGCCTCGCACTGGCGCCGGTCATGCTCTATTTCGTGCGTGACCTGCCGCGTCCCGCAGCGGCCAGGGTGGGCCAGGCGGCCTTGCTCAAGGCCTTTCCCCAGATCGCCGCCAAACCGGCCTTCTGGCTGATGGCAAGCGCCGCTTCGTGCAGTTCGCTCGCCGGTTACGGTCTAGCGGTGTGGACGCCCTCGGTGCTCGAACGCAGCTTCGGCTTCGATCTCATCACCCGCGGCCAGTTCCTCGCTTCGATCTTTCTCATCGGCGGGACCGCGGGAGTGTTCGCCGGCGGCTGGCTCGCCGATCGGCTCGGCAAGGGCGACCGCGGCTGGTACGCGAAGTTGCCAGCGATCGCCTGGCTGATCACCGCGCCATTGTTCGTTGCCGGATTGCTTGCGCCCGACGCCCGCGTCGCCTGGGTGCTCCTGCTCGTCCCCAACGCGCTCAACATCCTGTGGCTCGGGCCGGTGACCACCGCGGTTCAGCATTTGGTCGCGGCCCCGCTGCGCTCGACCGCCTCGGCCAGCTTTCTGCTGATCAACAATTTCATCGGGCTTGGCGTCGGTCCGATGCTGATCGGTGCGCTGTCGGAGGCCTTCAAGGCGCGGCTCGGGACCGAGGCGCTGCGCTATGCCGCCGTCAGTGTGGTCGGATTCTATGTCCTCGCCGGTGTGCTGATGCTGTTCGCGATCCGCCGCCTGCGCACCGATTGGGTCGACGAGCCTCAGCCAAGTCCCTGAACACGCTGGAAATATAGGGTTCATCCTGATGCGACGAAGGCCCTTACCTGATCGACCAGGCGAGGGAACGGCGCGCATCGCCAGCCGTTCTACCTGGTCAGAAGGAGTAATTTTATGACTAGGGTATTTCTCGTTGCGGGCGTTGCCGCCCTGGCGATCACCGCCCCGGCCAGCGCTCAGCGCGACTCGCGCGGCAAGGATGATCGTCAAACGTCAGCCAAGCGTGATGGTGGTGGTGAACGCGTGCGGGCCGAGCGGCCACAGCGCACCGAAGTGCGG
>JANNDN010000370.1:0-1518 GCA_031387795.1 Sphingomonas sp. | reverse complement strand
ATTGGCATTCGCGCGGGGATGAAGTTCTGATCCGATGCTTGCGGTGAACGGCTCCGGCCGTTCACCGCGTGCGCGCTGGGCGATCGCGCTGCTGGCCGCTGCGCTGGCGGGCCTATGGCTGTTGATGATGCTCGGCGGCACCGGGCCGCTCGACGGACTGATCTACGAATCGCTTTATGCCGGCGGCCATCCCGCGCTGATCGAACTCGCCAAAGCGGGGAGTTTGCTTGGCGATCCATGGTTTCTGGTCCCCGCAACGCTGATCATTGCGTTGTGGCTATGGTGGAGAGGGCATCCCCACACCGCCCTCACCATGGTCGTCGTGCCGCTGCTCGGACGCGGGGTGAATTCGCTCGCCAAGCTCGACGTGCACCGGCTGCGGCCAGATCTCGAGCCCCATTTGATCGTCGAAAGAACCAACAGCTTTCCCAGCGGTCATGCCGCGGGATCGATGATCTTCTTCCTCACCCTCGCCTTGCTGCTGACCCATCGCGGACCGTGGCGCCGGTGGGCGGCGGCCGCAGCGATCCTTGCTTCGTTACTGGTCGGGGTGACTCGGGTGATGCTCGGCGTTCACTGGCCGAGCGACGTCGTCGGCGGCTGGGCGTTCGGGATCCTGTGGGTGATCGTCTCTCTCCGCATGGCCGAGGATTTGATCGAGCGGAGATCCGTCAGACGTTGAATTTGAAGTGGAGGACGTCGCCATCCTTCACAACATAGTCCTTGCCTTCCTGGCGCAGCTTGCCCGCATCGCGCGCTCCGGCCTCACCGTTCAGCGCGATATAATCGTCATAGGCGATGGTTTCGGCGCGGATGAAGCCGCGCTCGAAATCGGTGTGAATTTCTCCCGCCGCGCGTGGTCCCTTCGAGCCTTTCTCGACCGTCCAGGCGCGCGCTTCCTTGGGGCCGACGGTGAAGAAGGTGATCAGGTGGAGAAGGTCGTAACCCGCCCGGATGACCCGCGCGAGGCCGGTTTCGTGCAAGCCCATCTCCTCGAGAAAGGCGAGCCGTTCATCCATGTCCATGGTCACGAGGTCGGCCTCGATCGCGGCCGAGACGACGACCGCATTGGCGCCCTCCGCTTTGGCCTTCTCGAACACCCGCGCCGAATGCGCGTTGCCGTTTTCCGCCTCGTCCTCGTTGACGTTGCAGACATAGAGCACCGGCTTGGCGGTGAGCAGCTGCGCCTGAGCGAAGACCCGCGCTTCTTCTTCGTCTTTGGGCCTGGTCAGCCGCGCCGGTCTGCCTTCGCGGAGCAGCTCGAGGGTTTGGGCGAGCACGCTCGCGGCGATCTTCGATTCCTTATCGCCCTGCTGTCCGCGCTTGGCGAGGTTGGGGACGCGTTTCTCGAGGCTTTCGAGATCGGCGAGGAGGAGCTCGGTCTCGACGGTTTCGGCATCGGCGATCGGATCGACCTTGTTCTCGACATGCTGGATGTCGTCATTCTCGAAGCAGCGCAGGACGTGGACGATGGCGTCGACCTCGCGGATGTTGCCGAGGAACTGATTGCCCAACCCT
>JANNDN010000363.1:0-2869 GCA_031387795.1 Sphingomonas sp. | reverse complement strand
ACCGGCCCGCGCCTCTATCTGATCCATTATCGGGTCACCCGCGAGCTCGGATTTTTCAAGGATTATGACGAGCTTTACTGGAACGTCACCGGCAATGGCTGGGACTTCCCGATCGACGGAGCGGGCGTCCAGATCACGTTGCCGCGACCGGTCAATTTCGGTCAGCGCGCTTTTTACACCGGACCGCAAGGCGCCACCGCTGCGTATGCGCGCGTAATCGAAGAAAAGCCCGGCCAGATCACCATCGCCACCACCCAGGCGCTCGCTCCGCGCGAGGGCTTCACCGTCGCGGTCGCCTTCCCCAAAGGCGTGGTCGACGCGCCGAGCGAGACGCAGAAGCTGGCTTGGTGGATCACCGACATGCTCCCGCTGGTGCTTGCGGGCCTGACCCTCGCCGCGGTCGTCGGCTTCCTCGTCCACGCCTACCGCCGCGTCGGTCGCGATCCCCGCGAGGGCACGGTGGTGCCGCTGTTCGCCCCGCCTGAGGATTTGTCCCCCGCGGCGATGCGCTATCTCGTCGAGCAGGGCTTCGACAATCGCGCCTTTGCCGCCGCGTTGATCGACGCCGGGGTCAAGGGTCATGTCATCCTCGGCGAGGACAAAGGCTTCCTGATCTTTGGCGGCGAGAAATATATCGAGGGGGCGGCCGCGCCGACGGTCCCGCTGCCGGCGGTCGAGCAACAGGCGATCGCTTTGCTCGTCGGCCCCGGCGAGCGGCTCGAACTCGACAACAAGAACCACGCCCTGTTTTCGGCCGCCAAGTCCGCGCTCGAGACCGCTTACAAGAAAAGGTTCGAGGGTACGCTGTTCCACCGCAATCACAGCTGGGTCGGGATCGCGGTGCTGGTGTGGCTGACCGGGGCCTATCTGACCGCGCTCGCGCTTGCCTTGGGCCAAGGGTTCCTGCCCACCCCGGTGGTGCTCGCGGCCCCCGTCGCCGGAGCGGGCGCCTTGATGTTCTTCCGGTTCTCCAAGTCGAGCGAATCGGGGGTCGGCACCTGCCTGTTCAACGTCGTCGCGTCGCTGCTCGGCCTGGCCGGTCTCGGCCTCACCATGCTAACCATCGTCGCGGCGCTCGGGACCGGTCGGTGGGAGCCGATCGTGCTCGTAGCGCTCGGCCTCCCGATCGCTCTTTCGGCTTTTTTCTGGATCAGCGCCCCGACCAAAGAGGGCCGCGCGATGCTCGATCGGATCGCGGGCTTCAAGCACTATCTGTCGATCACCGAACGCGAGCGCCTCGACCGCATGCAGGCGCCGCGCGACACGCTCCAGATGTTCGAGCGCTGGCTCCCCTACGCGGTCGCGCTGGGGGTCGAGAACCGCTGGGCCGACCGCTTCTCGGGTCAACTCGCGGCGGCCGCGGCGGCGGGGAGCCAAGGCTTCGCCTGGTACGCCGGATCGCACAGCCCGTGGACCGACACCGGCGGTTTCGTCAGCTCGATCGGCTCCTCGCTGTCGAGTTCGATCTCCTCGGCCTCGACCGCGCCCGGCTCGTCGAGCGGTTCGGGCGGCGGCGGATCGTCAGGCGGCGGTGGCGGGGGTGGCGGCGGCGGGGGCTGGTAGGTCCGCGGGGCGGCGCCACATGGTTTGCGGGCCATCGCGATACTTGCCGTCGGGCTGACGTTCGAATCCAAGGCGCTCCGCCAGTTTCATCGACGCCTCGTTACCCGGGGTGATTAGGGCGTGGATGGGCAGCTTCCCGAAATTCGCCTCAAACCAGTCGAGCGCGGCATTGCAGGCTTCGATCGCGAAGCCCTGACCCTGCGCCTCGGTGGCGAAAATCCATCCCATCTCGGGCTCGCGGGCGATCGAAGGTTCGATCGGCCGGAGGAAATCGAAGAAACCGAGATGGCCGATGGTCGCCCCGTCCTGCTTGCGCTCGACCGCCCACATGCCGATGCCGGTCAGCGGCCAGAAGGCACGACCGGTCATCATCTTGCGCCACGCATTCTCGCTGTCGTTGAGGCCGCCGATGTGGCGCGTCACCTCCTCGTCCTGGAAAATACCGAGGAAATAATCCAAGTCGCGCAGTTCGAGGTCGCGCAGGATCAGTCGCTCGGTCTCAAGCCGGGGCGCTGAACGATGGCGAAGCTCGGGATCGTGGAACGGCCGCACAATTACGCAGCCGCCAACCTACTTCTTGGCGAGCGAAAGGCCGCCGAAGCGCTTGTTGAAGCGCGCGACCTGGCCGCCTTCCTGAAGCTGGCGGGTGCCGCCGGTCCAGGCCGGGTGGACCTTGGGATCGATCTCGAGGTGGAGGGTGTCCCCGTCCTTGCCCCAGGTCGAGCGGGTCTGAAACTTGGTCCCGTCGGTCATTTCGACGGTGATCATATGATAATCGGGATGAGTCTCGGTCTTCACGGCGATGTCCTTGGATTTGCCGCTGGTTTCCGACCAGTAGCTTCGGATCGAGCGGCGCCTTTACAGGCGTGGCCCGGAATTTTCAAGCGATCGCGGGATGCGGTTCGCGGAGGCTCGGGACGGCCCGCTCGGCCAGCGCCCAGCCGCCGAACAGGAGTGCTGCAAAGACCAGGTCGCCGGCCAGGCTGTTCTGGAAGAAAGGAATGGCGGCGACATAGGCCGCGCCGAGGCCGCCGAGATCGCGCGGATACATTCCGCTCGACAGCCACACTCCGAAATTGCTGATTGCGAAGAACAGGATCGCGCTGGCCAGCGCGGCGCCACCGATACGGAGCGCGCTCTGCCGCCGCGACAGGATCGCCATGCCGACCAATACCGCGAGCGCCGTCGCGGCATATTGGATCAGCATGCCGTCATAGAATCCCAGGATCAGATCGCTCAGCAACAGCGCGCCAAGCGGTGCCGCGAAGGCCAGCCAGCGGCGACCGAGATAGGCCCCGCTGAACAA
>JANNDN010000361.1:0-4594 GCA_031387795.1 Sphingomonas sp. | reverse complement strand
CGTCGCCGCCGCCCGCCACGCCACCGGCGCCGTCGCCAGCACGAACATCAGGAAGGCGATTTGGCTCAGCATGAAGGGGCTCGAGGTGACGTCCTGGGCGAAGGAGGCGCTCAAGGGATGGCCGCGGATGAACCACAGATTGTGGGCGACGTTCGAGGCAATGATTGCGACGGTCAGCGCGATGCCGGCGCGGCGTCATCCGTCACACTAAGGTGCGAGTGACGCCAGATTGACTTTGATGCGTGGGATGGGGACCGTGCTGGCGGATCATCCGATCAGGAGAGCATGATGAGAAAATCACTGGCGGCATTGGCACTGGTTGTGGCGGTCACCGCGCAGGCCGGGATGGCGGCGGAGGCGGGTCTGACCGATCTCAAGGGCCGCTGGGTCGGAATGTCGGAAAGCATCGTGACCGGGCGCCCGCTGCATCACGGTGTGGGGTCGAAAGACAAGCCGTTGCTCTCCAACGTGGCGTTTACGCTGACGATCAAGGGCCAGGATGGACGACGCTTCTGGGGAACGGTGTCGTCCCCAAGGGACACGGAGCGGGTGACGGGCGTGATCGGATTCGACGGCAAGACGATCATCGCGCAGGACCTCGACGGGCTGCTGCAGGGGACGCTCGTCGACCCCGACACGATCGATCTCATTTATTCGCATACCGGGCGATCGACGGTCGTGACGGCGATCCAGTTCCGGCGCGCGAAATAAGCACCCCGGCCACCCAGCGAGAGATGCACCGATGAATCAATTCTGGAGCCTCGGCGCGCCCTTGATCTGCGCCATTACCTGCTCTGTGAGCACAGCACAGGCGTCCCCGTTCGAACCAGCCGCCAATGCGCTCGAACAGAGAATGCCAACCGTTCCGCCGATCCTGTCCTTGCGCGATCGGGCGCGGCTCGAAGACAAATTGCTCGCCGAGCGGCTGGAGATCGTGCCAGTGCTGATGCGCGAGCAGAATGTCGACATGTGGGTGCTGATCGCGCGCGAATATCTCGAGGATCCGGTGATGGCGACGATGCTCGACGCGGAGAGCATGCACGCGCGGCGGCGGACGATCCTGGTGTTTTACGATCCCGGCGGCGGGCGCCCGATCGAGCGCCTGACCGTCAGCCGCTACGGACTGGGCGGACTGTTCACGCCCGCGTGGAAGCCGGAGCAAGAACCGGACCAATGGCGGCAATTGGGAAAGATCATTCGCGAGCGTGACCCCAAGCAGATCGCGGTCAACAGCTCGGCGCTGACCCAGTTTGCGGACGGGCTGACGCTGAGCCAATACGAAGGCCTGGTCGCGGCGCTTCCGGAGGAGTTGCGAGCGCGAATCGTCAAGAGCGATGCGCTGGCGGTGCGTTGGCTCGAGAGCCGCACGGCGGGGGAAATGGCGGTCTATCCCGAGATCGTCCGGCTCGCCCATGCGATCATCGCGGAAGCGTTCAGCGACGCGGTCATCCGGCCGGGGCAAACCACCGCCGACGACGTCGTCTGGTGGCTGCGCGAACGAGTCAGCGCGCTGGGCCTGAAGACCTGGTTCCAGCCGTCGGTCGGGATCATCCGCCAGGGCCGCGAGGAGATGCTGGAAGGCGACGAGATCATCCGCAAGGGCGACATGTTGTGGACCGACTTCGGAATCACTTATTTGCGCCTCAACACCGACACGCAGCATCTCGGCTATGTGCTGAAGGACGGCGAACGCTCGGCACCAATGGGTTTGCGCGATGGCATGAAGGCGGCGAACGCGGTCCAGGATGCGCTGACCAGCTCCTTCAAAACCGGCCGGACTGGCAACGAGATCCTGGCCGAGGCCCGCGCGAAGGCGCTTGGGGCCGGGTTAAAGCCGAGCATTTATTCGCACCCGATCGGGTTTCACGGGCATGGCGCGGGGAGCAGCATCGGTTTTTGGGACAATCAGCAGTCCGACCCCAAGGGCGAGCATCCGCTTCGCCCCGGCACCGCCTGGTCGATCGAACTCAGTGCGAAAAGAGTGGTGCCCGAGTGGGCTGGCCAGCTGGTTGAATTCCGGCTCGAGGAAGATGCCTTCTTCGACGGCAATCGCGTGTCTTACCTGGACGGTCGGCAAAGCGATTTCCACCTCATCGGGGGGCGGTGACCCGGTTTTGAACGCGCTGGACTGTGCGGAAAGTCCGGCGGGAACCAGCTTGTATCGAAATAGCGGGCAAAAAAAGGGAGACGCCCGTTGCCGGACGCCTCCCCATTTTAGCGATTACTCGCCGTCGGCGGATTTCAGGTTGGTGGCCTTCATCTTGCCGCGCTGATCTTCCTCGACATCGTAGGAAACGCGCTGATTCTCGCGCAGCGTGTTCATGCCCGAACGCTCGACGTCGGAGATGTGAACGAACGCGTCGGCCCCGCCGCCCTCAGGCTGGATGAAGCCGAAACCCTTGGATTCGTTGAAAAACTTGACTGTTCCCGTAGGCATTAAACTATTCCTTCTCGTGTGCGGTCCGAACACCGGACCGGGATAGCTAAGAGCAGCGACAGAGATGGAAAAAGGAGCCGCAAAGCGCCAGTGCCCGTCCGTTTGCGACCGGTAGCAGCGGCCCCCATAGCGCATTCGTACGCGAATGTCTGCCTCCTCGATTCTTGCCTGCCCGACAGCGCCTGATTTGGGGGGAAACAGCAAGCGTCCGCATTCGGATCAATCGTCGTGGTTCCCCACGAGCAGCCCAATCAAGGCGATCATCGCGCCATAGCGAAAGGCGGTTTCCGCCGCTTGTTCGCGCAATACGTCCGAGCGCCATAAGTCGAACCAACCTTCGCCAATGACGATGAACCCGCCAAACAACATAAAGACTGCGACCGCGCAGCCGGAGAGGGCCAAGGTCTTGGCGTTGGCGAAGGTGTTCACATCTGCGGTTCGCGCCGACCACATCCGCCATCCTCCGACAGCGCACAGGAGCGCGGCAAGGGCCTTGGAAAGCATGATGAACAAGGCACCGGCAAGGATGACCGCGGGATTGCTCGTCGCCTGCCAGCTGGCGGCGCCCCCTTCGAACGTTGACATGGACGTCACCGCGGTCACGGCGCCGGTTGTGCCGCTCCACCCGGTGATATTTCCAAGGGCTCCGAGAAATCCCCACATTGCGACGCTCACGACAAGCAGGATCTTCATGATGCGTAACATGATGCCGCTCTCCCCCAAATTGCCCGTAAGTGAGTTGCCTGTCGCGGCAAATCCTTTTCGGGTCCGTGCCGACTGCTAGTCCACCTTGCGGATGGTCTCGTCGACTCGGGCGACGGTCACCCCGAAGCGTTTGACGCGCATGTGGTTGCGCAGCTCGCGTGAGCCGACCGGCGTCAGCCGCTGGTCGAAATCGAGACTATCCTTGCCCTTGTAACGGATGCGGATCGCCCGCCCTTCGACCTCGACGCGGACCGGGCCGGCGGCATCGGTGAGCGTGCCGGAGAAGCGGGCGGGGCCTTCGCGGCGCATCTTCCACACTCGGGTTCGCGGCGCTTTGCCCGGCTCGTTGATAACTTGCTTGAGGGTCAGGACGCCGTCCGCCCCGCTGGTCCCGTCGCTGTCGACGGTGATTGGTTTGGGATTCTGGAAGATGATTTTGAGCGTGCCCTCGCCATGGGTTCGCCCGCGGAAGAATTCGACCGGGTCGAAAGGCGCGGCGGCCACGCTCGCCGCGATCAGCAAAGCGATCATTTCCGGCCCTCGACCAGCGACTCGACGACCGCGGGGTCGGCGAGGGTGGAGGTGTCGCCGAAACCGCTGGTCTCGCCTTCCGCGATCTTGCGCAGGATCCGGCGCATGATCTTGCCCGAGCGGGTCTTGGGCAAAGCAGGCGCGAACTGGATCCGTTCGGGCGCGGCCATGCCGCCGATGTCCTTGCGCACCTCGGCGACGAGCTTGGCGCGCAAGGCATCGTCCCCCTCCTCGCCGGCGTTGAGGGTCACAAAGGCGTAGATTGCCTGACCCTTGATGTCGTGCGGCACGGCGACGACCGCGGCCTCGGCGACCAGCGGGTGCGACACCAGCGAGCTTTCGACCTCGGCGCTGCCGATGCGGTGGCCAGAGACATTGATGACGTCGTCGACCCGGCCGGTGATCCAATAATATTCATCCTCGTCGCGGCGGCAGCCGTCGCCGGTGAAATAGAGTCCCGGGTAGGTGGTGAAATAGGTCTGGAAGAAGCGCTCGTGATCGCCCCACAAGGTGCGCATCTGGCCGGGCCAGCTGCGCGCGAGGCACAGGTTCCCGCTGGCCGCACCATCGAGGATCTGGTGCTTGGGGTCGAGGAGGAGCGGGTGGACTCCGGGGAGCGGTTTGGTCGCGCTGCCGGGTTTCAGTTCGGTTGCGCCGGGGAAGGGGGAAATGAGGATGCCGCCAGTCTCGGTCTGCCACCAGGTGTCGACGATCGGCACGCGGCCGCCGCCAACCACGCGCCAATACCATTCCCACGCATCGGGATTGATCGGCTCGCCGACGGTGCCGAGCAAACGCAGGCTCGCCCGCGAAGTGCGCTGCACCGGCGCTTCGCCTTCGCGCATCAAAGCGCGGATGGCGGTGGGCGCGGTGTAGAAAATGTTGACCTGGTGCTTGTCGATCACCTCCCAGAAGCGGGAC
>JANNDN010000235.1:0-10076 GCA_031387795.1 Sphingomonas sp. | reverse complement strand
TCCACGGGCGATCGTGCGGGGTGCAGACGGCCTCGTAGAATTCCTTGCTGTTGAGGGTGAAGGTGCGGGGTGGTTTGGGCATTTTGGTCTCCGGTAGGTAGGAAAGAAAGAAGCCCCTCCACCGCTTTTGGCGGTCGCGCGTTGCGCTTGCGTGCCCCCAGCACGCAATGCTCGCGCGCTCCCCTGCAAATGCAGGGGCGGATGAAGGGACGAAAGGGGCCGTCATTCACGATCGTCACTCCTCTTGCACCCCCTCTCCCCGCTCAGCTTTGCTGAGTCGCCAGCGCCCGGAAGCGGACCATCCCCCAGATGGTCCGACCCGGACGCTCCCTCGGGGGGAGAGGGAAGTGCGGTGCTCTTCGCCGCTTTCACGGCTGCTACGGCCTCCTCGATGCGCGCCAGCTCCTCCTCATCGTCGAGCATGTCCCACGATGGTTCGGAATCGTTCGAGCGGAACTGGTCCTCGCGCTCGACCAGCAGTTGGGGGTGGGGTTCGACCATGTCCTCGGGTGCGGCGACCACGTCGTGGGCGGGGGGCGGGCGGCGGCGTTCCTTGCGCGGGTGCTTGTAGCCGGGGTCGTAGACCAGCATCTCGCGCTCGGGCTGCTCGGCGGCGATGAACAGTTCGCGCTCGTCCTCGACGGTGCCCGCGACCGACCGGCGGCGGGCGGCGCACTCCTGCAGCACGCGATAGATTTCGGCGTGGGCGGCCTCGTCGAGCTCGACGCCTTCAAAGTCTTCGATGACGGCGGTGCTGGAGTCGAGGTTGGCGGCCATGGTGCCGGCGTCGCCCTTGCCGGTGACGATGGTGCGGACGGTGGTGGTGGAGGCTTCGGCTAGCGAGGCCGTGGAAGAGGCCCCTCCACCTTCCTGCGGATGGTCCCCCTCCCCTGCCAATGCAGGGGAGGATGCAGCGGCGCCGGCGCTGGCCCGGGTCGAAAAATACTCTATTTTGGTGCGCTTGCCGCTGGCGTCCTCGCCATAGTGGCGGAGGCAGTACATCAGCAGGCGGTCGTTATATTTGCGGCGCCAGCCGAAGAGCCGACCGCCGACGAACATCGGCACCAGATAGCCGTCGATCGCGCGCTCGAAGGCGATGTCCTTCATCCGCGCCACGCCATAATCGAGTGCGGCCTCCCAGGCGCGGCGGAAGCTTTCGGCGTCCTTCTGTCGGCGCAGATAATAAGCGCCTTCGGGCGTCATGTTGACCATCGCCGCGGCGCGCGAGACCATGCCGGTGTCGGCCAGCGCCTCGATGAAAGCGCGCTGGCGCTCTGGGGTCCAGCCGTCGTGGCGATATTTGCGCGGGACGGGGGCGAAGTCGGGGAGCGGCGGGCGCTCGGCGCGGGCGACGGGCGTGCGATTCTTCATCGACCAGCGTGGATCAGATGAAATCCTAATAGGAAAGTGGTTTTTGGTCAGCGACCGATCATTGATTCAGGCCGCACTAGCCTGTCGAACGTCTCCTCGTCGACGAGGTCGAGGTGCTTGCCCGCTTCCTTGAGCGTGAGGCCGTGCTTGTGCGCGTGCTTGGCGATGGCGGCGGCGTTGTCGTAGCCGATCTCGGGCGCGAGCGCGGTGACCAGCATCAGCGACTTGGCCATCAGCTCGGCGATCCGCGCCTCGTCGGGCTCGGCGCCGTCGAGCATGCGGGTGGTGAAGCTCTCCATGCCGGTCGCGAGAAGGTTGATCGAGCGGAGGACGTTGGCGGCGATGAGCGGCTTGAACACGTTCAGTTCGAGGTGGCCCTGAAGCCCGCCGATGGTGACCGCGACGTGATTGCCCATGACCTGCGCGGCGACCATCGTCAGCATCTCGGCCTGGGTCGGGTTGACCTTGCCGGGCATGATCGAGCTGCCGGGCTCGTTTTCGGGGAGCTTGAGTTCGCCCAGCCCGCAGCGCGGGCCGCTGCCGAGCAAGCGGATGTCGTTGGCAATCTTGGTCAGCGACACCGCGATGGTGTTGAGCACGCCCGACAGCTCGACCATCGTGTCGTGCGCGGCGAGTTCGGCGAACTTGTTGGGGGCGGAGGTGAAATCGAGCCGGGTCAGGCCCGCGATTTCCTTGGCGAAAGCGTTCGCGAATCCCTTGGGCGCGTTGAGGCCGGTGCCGACCGCGGTCCCGCCCTGGGCGAGGCGCAGGAGCCGCGGCATGACCCCTTCAACGCGCGCGATATTATCCTCGATCTGCGCCGCATAGCCGGAGAATTCCTGGCCCAGCGTAAGCGGGGTCGCGTCCTGCAAATGGGTGCGGCCGATCTTGACCAGATGGTCCCAGCGCTGCGCTTGATCGGCGAGGCGGGCGTGGATCAGCTTGAGCGCGGGGAGCAGCCGCCCCTGCACCGAGCGCGCCGCGGCAACGTGCATCGCGGTCGGGAAGCTGTCGTTCGACGACTGGCTCATGTTGACATGGTCGTTGGGGTGGACGGGCGCCTTGCCGCCGCGCTTGCCGCCCAAAATCTCGTTGGCGCGGCCGGCGATCACCTCATTGGCGTTCATGTTCGATTGCGTGCCCGACCCGGTCTGCCAGATGACCAGCGGGAACTGATTGTCGAGGTCGCCGCGCGCGACTTCGGCGGCGGCCTGCTGGATCGCCTCGGCGAGCTGCGGGTCGAGCCCGGCGAGCCGCGCATTGACCCGCGCCGCGGCCTGTTTGACGAAGCCCAAAGCGTGGACGATCTCGACCGGCATGCGCTCGTTCGGGCCGAACGGGAAATTCTCGACCGAGCGCTCGGTCTGCGCGCCCCAATAGCTGTCGGCCGGAACCTCGATATCGCCGAAGCTGTCGCTCTCGGTGCGGGTGCTCATCGCGACGTCCCTATTTCTTCCGCGTGAAGTCGACGCTGACGACGTTCGAGCCGTCCTCGACCCGCTCGACCGGCTCCTCCGCGGCGGGCGAATCATTGCCCGCCTGGTCATGCGCCGCGACCTCGTCCTCGGCGGCCTGGAAGGTGAGCGAGAATTCGACCGCGGGGTCCTGGAACGAGGTCACCGCGGCGAACGGCACCAGCAGGGTCGAAGGCACGCCGCCGAACGACAGGCCGACGGTGAACCTGTCCTCCTCGACCTTGAGGTCCCAGAAGCGGTGCTGGATGACGATCGTCATTTCCTCGGGGAAGCGCTCGAGCAAATGCCTGGGGATCGCGACCCCGGCGGCGCGGGTACGGAAGGTGATGTAGAAATGATGCTCGCCCGGAAGCACGCCCGTCGCCTCGACCTCGCCGAGGACTCGGCCGACGACGGCGCGCAGCGCGTCCTGGACGATCTCGTCATAGGGGATGAGGCTTTCGGGCGTGTCGTCGGTCATCACTGCCGGTGGTAGCGCGGCGGCGTTAGCGGTCAAGCCGAACCCTCAGTCGGGGAGGTCGATCTTGAGGCGTGCGATATGGCCGATTTCGAAGCGCGGATCCTCGACATGCTCGTAGAAAAGGATGGTCTTGCCGTCGTTGCTGAAACTCGGCTGCGCCCGCGACATCGAGTCCATCGTCAACCGACGCAAATCCGTCCCGTCGGGCCGGACCGCGTAGATCTGTCCGGTGTTGGCGACCTTGTCGCGATTGCTAGAGAAGGCCAGCCAGCGCCCGTTGGGGGACCACATCGGCCAGCCGTCGAACGCGCCATTGTTGCTCACGTTGAGCGTCGCCGAGCCGTCGATCGCGGTTACGAACACCTCCGAATTGCGCGCGCCTGGCTCGAGGTCCCAGCTCAATCCCGGCGAGTCGATGATCTTGCGATGGGCGATGAAGCGGCCGTCGGGCGAGGGCACCGGAAAAGTGCAGACCGTGCGGCAGTCGGTGTGCCGGCGAACGTCGCTGCCGTCTGCCGCCATGCTGTAGATGTCATGCCATTGCTGGCCCCAGTCAGCCGTGGGATCGGGGGTTGCCCGGGGAGAATTGAAAAAGATGCGCTTGCCGTCCGCCGACCAGTGCGGATGGGAATCGTCGCCAAGGGTGGTGGTGAGGCGATGCAGAGCGGTGCCGTCGCGGCGCATCACGTAGATGTCGCTTTCCTCGTCGTTCGCGGCACCGGCCGGGCGCATGGCGAAGGCGATGCGCTGACCATCGGGCGACCACACCGGCGTCGATGGGTCGGCCCCGGCCTTGCCGCCATCGAACAGCAGGCGCGGATCAGCGCCGTCGCCGGCGGCGATCCAGATCGCGCGCTTGCCGGTCCGGTCGCTGTGGAAGAGCAAGGAGCGGCCATCAGGCGACAGATGCGGATAGGAATCGCGGACCGCGGTCAGGGCCGTGGACTCGACCGCCAGCGCCAGCAGAAATGCGATCACCGCTTTACCTCCGGAATGTCGGCGACATAGATGTCGCAGCCCCGGCGCTCCTGACTGGAACGGCAGATGGTGTAGAAAATCGACTTGCCGTCGGGAGCCCATTTGGGCGCGGTGCCGCGGCCTTCGGTGGCGGCGAGCAGGCGCAAATTGGCGCCGTCGGGATCGACCAGATAGATTTGCCACGCGGCGTTGCGGTTGCCGGCGAAGGCGATGGTCTTGCCGTCGGGCGACCAGGCGGGCCAGCCCTCCCACGCCTCATGGTTGGTGATGTTCCTGGCATTCTTTCCGTCGGCATCGGCGACGAACACTTCGCTGTTCATATCGCCGATGATCTTGCGCCACGCGATCTGGCGGCCGTCGGGGGACATCACGGGATAAGTATTGACCCCGCCCGAGACCAGCGTCCGCACCTGCCGCGTGGCAAGGTCGATCGCATAGAGCTGGGATTCGTTCTTCGCCGGCGGCCGCAGATCGTCGTCGGTGCAATACAGCAAAGATTTGCCATCCGGGGTGAAGGCCGGGTGGATCGGGCTGTGGCCGGCGGGCCCGATCACTTCGACCTTTCCGCTGCCCGGATCGAGGAGCGCGAGCGCCTTCTTGCCATTCTTGATCAGGACGAACGCGATGGACTTGCCGTCGGGCGACCATGCCGGGTCCTCATGATCGGCGTCGCCGTGGGTCAGCTGCTTCTCACCGCTGCCGTCGATCTTGGACAGAAACAATTGCTCGCGGCCCTCGATCATGCGGATGAGGACGGAGCGATCGTTGGCCGGTGACGGCACCAGGTCGAAGGCATAATTCGCGGTCAGCTGACGAGCACTCGAAAGCGGCGCGTCCTGCGCCAGTGCCGGCGCTGCGCAGGCGAGCAAGGCCACCGCTAGATTCAAATCGCGCCATATCATTCGCATCACTCCACTCGTGTTCCGGGCAGGAGCCAGCCCGGAGCGCCGGTCTCAACCGGTTTGTGGCGAAGTGGCGAAATTCAGCCGCGCAGAGGAAGATTGGAGGCGTAAGCGCGCCCGACGGGCAGTTCGCAACCGCCTTTCAGCCGTACCATCGGATCGCCGTTGCCGGTCACGGTCGCAATCTGATCGCAATTGACGAGGTAGCGGCGATGGATCCGGACGAAGCCATGCCCCGCCAGCGCGCGCTCGGCGTCGCGCAGGGTCATCCGGCGCATGACCATGCCGTCGCCGACATGAAGCTCGACATAATTATCCGCCGCGGCGATCCACTCGATCGACCTGGCCATCGCCGCGAGGTTTTCATCCTGCCTGGATTCGGCGATCGCGGCGGACCGCGACCACAGGATGAGCAGGAGCGATACGCCCATGGCCGGCAAGCGCCGCAGCAGCGCCAGGGCGATGGGCGTCCGGTGGCCGCCGGTGGCAAGGTCGATGGCATATTCAAGCGCCAAGGAGATGGCCGCGGTGGCAACGATCATCAGGGCCAGATTCACCAACGAGCGGGTCGCCCGCCGCCCGGCCTGGCTCTTCGACCATTCGAACAGCACGAACCAGGGCATCACCGCGGCCGCAGCCCACAACAGGCTTTTGGGCCAATTATCGAGGCCGCTCGAAAGCAGCTCATAGCCCGAGCAATAGAGCGCCCCGGCGAGCCACACCGCCGCTGCAACGCCGGCCAAAAGCCCGCCGCGCAGCGGGCGGAAGCGCAAGCGATCGAGCGAAGTTGGTGGGACGGCGCTGGCCATGCCGCGAACCTAAGCGCAGCGCCGAGGGCGCACAATTGGCTTGACGCGCCGTTGATCGAAAGGACAGTCACGCCGATGCCCATCGACGCCGCTTTGCCTTACGATCCGGACAATATCTTCGCCAAAATCCTGCGCGGCGAAATCCCGTGCGACAGGGTTTTCGAGGACGAGCACGCGCTGGCGTTCCGCGATATCAACCCGCAGGCGCCGACCCACATCTTGGTGATTCCCAAAGGCGCTTATGTCTCGTGGGACGATTTTTCCGAACGCGCGAGCGAGGCCGAGATCGCGGGTTTCGTCCGCGCAATCGGCACGGTGGCGCGGGCGGCGGGACTGGTCGACGACGGTTATCGGTTGCTCGCCAACGTCGGGCGCGAGGCGGGGCAGGAAGTGGCGCACCTCCACGTCCATATCTTCGCTGGGCGACCGCTCGGCCCGATGCTCGCGCATTAGGGCCCGTCTCAGGGATTGCCCTATCGGTTTGAGCCGCTAGGTTTCAGCGCAAGAAACAGGACATCGAGGGGATTGTGATGGCGACCGCACCACGCAGGAGCTTTTTGGCCCGTATCGGGCTGCGTAAGAGCGTCGAGCAAATTCAGGAAGAGACGCGAACCAGCGAACTCAAGAGGTCGCTCGGGCCGTGGAATCTCGTGTTCCTGGGCATCGGCTGCATCATCGGTGCCGGCATTTTCGTGCGCACCGGCAATGCCGCGGCGCTGCACGCCGGCCCCGCCGTCCTGATTTCCTACGCGATCGCGGGCATCATCTGCGCGTTTGCCGGCCTGTGCTACGCCGAGCTCGCCTCGACCCTGCCAGTATCCGGTTCCGCTTATACTTACAGCTATGCGACCATCGGCGAATTCGCCGCCTGGGTCATGGGCGCGTTGCTGGTCCTCGAATATGGACTTGCCGCGTCCGTCGTGGCGGTCGGCTGGTCGGGCTATGTGGTGAGTCTGCTCAACGATTTCGGTTTGCACATACCAGCGCAATTTACCGGACCGATGGGTCACCATCTGCAGAAGGAGGGGGTCGACGTGCTCGTCAACGGCGCGCCGGTTGTCTATCTTTTCAACCTGCCCGCATTCCTGGTTTCCGCAGCGCTCGCCATTCTGCTGGTCATCGGTGTTTCGGAATCGGCCAAATTCAATAATGTGATCGTCGCGATCAAGGTCACGGTGCTCACCGCCTTCATCCTCGTCGGCGGCGCGATCATCCTTTCAAACCTGTCGGCTTACACGCCCAATTGGGACCCGTTCATCCCGCCCAACACCGGCGAGAAGGGTGAGTTCGGCTGGAGCGGAATCCTGCGCGCGGCGTCGATCGTGTTCTTCGCCTACATCGGCTTCGAGGCGGTTTCGACCGCCGGCCAGGAAGCCAAGGACCCGGGCAAGGACATGCCGTTCGGGATTATTGGCTCACTGGTCGTGTGCACGATCATCTACATTCTCGTGTCGGTCGTGATGACCCTGATCGTGCCCTACAACACCTTGAATGTTCCCGATCCGGTGGCGGTCGCGGTCGATGCCTTCGGCCCGCAATGGGCGTGGTTCGCCAAGACCATCAAGGTCGGCGCGATCATCGGCCTGACCTCGGTCATCCTGGTGCTGATGTATGGTCAGACGCGCATTTTCTACACCATGGCGCGCGACGGTTTGTTGCCGAAGTTCTTCAGCCGGGTGCATCCGAAATTGCGCACGCCGTGGATCAACACCTTGGTCGTCGGTCTGGCCGTGGCTTCGGCCGCGGGCTTCTTCGACATCAACTTCCTCGGCGACGCGACCTCGGTCGGGACTTTGGCCGCGTTCGGCATCGTCTGCCTGACCGTGATCTGGCTCCGCCGTACCCATCCCGAGATCAAACGCGGCTATCGCGTGCCGCTCTATCCGGTAATCCCGGCGCTTGGCATCATCTCGTGCTTCGCGTTGATCTTCACCGTCGAATCGCGGGTGCTGATCTTCTTCGCCTGGTATATTGTCGCCGCGATCATTCTCTATTTCGTTTATGGCATGCACAATTCGGAGCTGGCCAAGGGCCATCATGTGCCAGCGGACGGCGAGCCGGCCTATTTCCCCGAAGATGAGCCCAAGGACGCAAGCGGGGAACCGGTGATCAAGCCCTAAAAGGTCACCAGTATAATCGAGAGAGGGCGGTCCGCGTTGGGCCGCCCTTTTTCCGTCAGCCGAGCAGGGCGCCGGCGAGCGCGCGCAAATTCTGCTCGGGCCGCGCGCCATAATGCTGGATGACCTCGGCGGCGGCGATCGCCCCCAACCGCAGCGCGGCGTCGAGGCCGAGGCCGCGCGCTTCGCCGGCGAGGAAGCCCGCCGCGAACAGGTCGCCGGCACCGGTGGTGTCGACCAGCCGCGCGATTGGTTCGGCCGCGACGTGGGCGCGATGACCGCCGCGCACCGCGACCGCGCCTTGTTCGGCGCGGGTCACGACCGCGGTCGGGACTTGCCCGGCGAGCGATGCGACCGCGGCGTCGAAATCGCCGGCGCCGGTGAGCGCCATCGCCTCGGCCTCATTGGCGAAGAGGATGTCGATCTCGCGCGCCGCGATCAGCGCCTCGATATCGGCGCGGTGGCGGTCGACGACGAAGCTGTCGGACAGAGTGAAGGCGATCCGGGTGCCGGCCGAGCGGGCGAGCGCGATCGCCTGGCGCATCGCCGCGCGCGGCTCCTCCGGATCCCACAAATAGCCCTCGAGATAGACGATTTGCGCCGCCGCGACCGCACTCTCCGAGACCGCATCAGGAGCGAGCCGCTGGGCCGCGCCGAGATAGGTGTTCATGGTCCGCTGAGCGTCGGGGGTGACGAGGATGAGGCAGCGCGCGGTCGCCCCGATGCCTTCTTGCGCCGGGGTGTCGAAACCGACCCCGAGACTGGCGATGTCGTGACGGAAAATGGCGCCGAGCTGATCGTCGGCGAGCTGGCCGATGAAGGCGGTGCGGCAGCCGAACGCGGCCATTCCGGCGACAGTGTTGGCGGCCGATCCGCCGCTGAGCTCGCGGCCCGGGCCCATCGCCGCGTAGAGCCGGGTCGCTTCGGCCTCGTCGATCAATTGCATCGCGCCCTTTGCCATCCCCTGCTCGCGGAGGAAGGCGTCGTCGGCGTCGGCGATGACGTCGACGATGGCATTGCCGATGGCGAGCACGTCGATCGGGCGGTCGGTCATTGGGTCTCCGCAGGCTGGGGAATTTGCGCTCGCCTAGCGGCCGCAGTCGGTTCAGACAATCGTCATTGCGAGGAGCGCAGCGACACGGCAATCCAGCGGCGCGAAGGTGGATTGCTTCGCTTCGCTCGCAATGACAGGGATGATGAATGCGTTTCCTTCTGATCCTCCCGCTTCTCGCCATCACCGCCTGCGCCCGGGTTCCCGCCAAGCCCGAGAGCCCGGCCGTGCCGACCCCCTCGCCGCAGCCGCGCGAAGGCGGCGCGCTGATCGGTCTGACCGCCAACGAGGTCGTCAACCGGCTGGGCAAGCCGGCGCTGCAGATCCGCGAGGGCAATAGCTTCAAGCTCCAGTATCGCGGCTCGCGCTGCGTGCTCGATGCATTCCTGTACCCCGCCGGCGGGGGCCAGCACCGGGTCACCCATGTCGAGGCCCGAACGCCCGCCGGGACCGACACCAGCCAGCCCGATTGCGTCCGCAGTCTCGAATATCCCGGCTAGGAAGCGGGCAATCGGGCCGAGGGCAATCGGTCAGAGGCCCAGCGCGCCGCCTCGGCAACCACCGGATCGTCCGACTCCAGATGCCGCTCGACTGGCGCGCGCAGCCCCGCATCGCCGCTATTCCCGGCGGCGATCAGACAGTTGCGGATCATCCGCGCGACCCCGATGCGCTTGATCGGCGAACCCGCGAATTTCTCCCGGAAACCGGCGTCGTCGAGCGCGAGCAGATCGGCAAGACGCGGGGCGTCGAGGCCGGGGCGGGCGAGGAATGCGCGATTGGCCGCGGCGGCGTCGGCAAAGCGGTTCCACGGGCACACCGCGAGGCAATCGTCGCAGCCGTAGATGCGGTTGCCGATCGCCTCGCGATACTCGCTCGGGATCGGCCCCTTATGCTCGATCGTCAGGTAGGAAAT
>JANNDN010000313.1:0-2987 GCA_031387795.1 Sphingomonas sp. | reverse complement strand
GAGACGGTGCGCATTCTCTACATTCACGTTCCCGCGGCGTGGTTGGGCATGGGCGGTTGGATCGGCATCGCCGCGGCCTCGCTCAGCCAGTTGGTATGGCGCCACCCGCTCGCCGCGATCGCCGGTCGCGCGATTGCTCCGGCCGGTGCGGTGTTCGCCGCCATCTGCCTCCTCACCGGTTCGATCTGGGGCCGACCGACCTGGGGCACGTGGTGGGAATGGGACGGTCGGCTGACCTCGATGCTGCTGCTGTTCTTCCTCTACCTCGGTTACATCGCGCTGGCTTCGGCCGAGCGGGAGCGCGGCGGGGACGGGCGCATGGCGGCGATCTTCGGCCTCGTCGGAGCGATCAACCTGCCGATCATCCATTATTCGGTCTTGTGGTGGCGTACGCTCCACCAGGGCCAGAGCATCAGCGTGACCGGCGGGTCGAGCATCGCCAGCGAGATCTTGTGGCCGCTGCCGCTGACGCTGATCGGCTTCACCTGCCTGTTCGCGGCCGCGGTGGTGATGCGGATGCGCGCCGAGCTTGCCGAGGCAAAGCTCGAGGCGCGGTTGCGGCGGACGAGCGGCACATGAACCCCTGGCCCTTCGTTATCGCGGCTTATGCGGTCGCCAGCGTGCTGACCTGCGCGCTGCTGGTCTGGGCATACCGGTCGATGCGCCGCGCCGAAGCCGCGAGCGAGGCCGTCACCCGGAGATGAAGCCCAAGAATCAGCGCCTCGTCCTCGTCGTCGCGGCGCTCGCCGCTCTGGTCGCCGCCGTGCTGCTGGCGATGTTGGGCCTCAAGGACCAGGCGGCTTATTTTCTCACCCCCGCCGATATCGCGTCGGGCAAGGCCGCCGGGGGCCGCGCGTTCCGCCTCGGCGGGATGGTCGAGAAAGGGTCGGTCGAACGGCAGGCCGACGGTCTCACCATCCGCTTCCGGATCGGCGACGGCAAAGCGATCACCCCGGTTACCTATCGCGGCATCGTCCCCGACCTGTTCCGAGAGGGCAGCGGCGTGGTTGCCGAAGGTCGGATGGCGGGCTCAACCTTCGTCGCCGACAATATTCTCGCCAAGCATGACGAGCGTTACATGCCGCCTGAGCTCGGCAATCTGGCTGCCGAGCACGAAGCGGCAGCGACGGTCGAGCGGTGATCGCCGAATTTGGCCTTGCCGCGCTGTGGCTGGCGGCGGCGCTTGCCGCGCTCCAGCTGGTGCTGACGGTACCCGCGCTTCGCGGCTTTGAGGATGCGGGTCAGGCCATTCGCCGAATCGCCTTGGCGCAGGGCGTTCTCACCCTGATCGCGTTCGCCGCGCTGCTCCTCCTGTTCATCCGCACCGATCTGTCGGTCGCTTTGGTGTTCGACAACAGCCACAGCGCCAAGCCGATGCTCTACAAGCTCGCCGGGACGTGGGGGAATCACGAGGGGTCGATGCTCCTGTGGGTCACCGTGCTGTCGGTCTCGGGCGCGTTCCTCGGTCTGTTCTCGAAGCGCGTATGCGAGCGGACTTTGGTCGCCGCGCTCGGCGCTCAGGCGGCTCTGGCGCTCGGCTTCTTCGCCTTCCTGCTGCTCGCTTCGAACCCGTTCGCGCGGCTACTGCCGGTCCCGGTCGAGGGGCGCGGGCTCAACCCGTTGCTGCAGGATCCCGGTCTCGCCTTCCACCCACCGACGCTCTATTTCGGTTATGTCGGGCTGTCGGTCGCGTTCAGCCTTGCGGTGGGCGCCCTGCTCACCGGAAATGTGGACAGCCGGCTGGCACGCGCGATGCGGCCGTGGGTGCTTGGCGCCTGGATTTTCCTAACGCTTGGCATCACCGCGGGCAGCTATTGGGCTTATTACGAGCTTGGCTGGGGCGGCTGGTGGTTCTGGGACCCGGTCGAGAATGCGTCGCTGATGCCGTGGCTGGCGGCGACCGCTCTGCTCCATTCGATCAACGTCCTTGCCGCGCGCGGCGCTTTGAAGGCGTGGACGATGATGCTCGCGGTGATCGCTTTCTCGATGTCGATGGTCGGGACCTTTCTCGTCCGCTCGGGCATCCTGACCTCGGTTCATTCCTTCGCCGTCGATCCCGGCCGCGGGACGTTTCTGCTGGCCCTGCTGGCGCTTTACGTCGGAGCGGCCTTCGGCTTGTTTGCGTGGCGCGGCGCGGCCTTGCGCGAGGGTGCCCGGTTCGAGCTGGTCAGCAGGGAAAGCGGGCTGGTCGCGAACAATCTGCTGTTCGCGGTGATCCTCGGCACCGTCTTCTTCGGTACGCTCTACCCCTTGTTCGCGGAGGCGGTTTCGGGCGAGAAATTGTCGGTCGGAGCGCCGTACTTCAACGCCGTCGCCGGACCGCTCGCGCTGATCCTCGCGATGCTGGTCGGAGTCGGACCATTGCTGTCGTGGCGCCGTGAGCGCAGGCCGGTGGTGAAACGGCTCTCTGTCCCAGCGCTTGGCGGAGCTGTCGCGCTGGTTATCGGCTTCATTCTCGCGCCCGCGATGGGCGTACTTCCGCGCCTGGGTCTGGCGGTCGCGGCATTCCTCGCCATCGCTTCGCTGCTTCCGCTCACCGGCCGCAATCCGCTCCGCATTCCTCTCGCCACCTGGGGCATGGTGATCGCCCATTTCGGGGTCGCGGTCGCGCTAGCCGGAATGGCCTCGAACGCTGCCTTTACTAAGGAAACACTGGCGATAGTCGGCCCAGGCGAAACGGTGCGGGTCGGGCCGTGGCTGGTGCAGTTCGTCGACGTCGTTCCAACCGCCGGCACGAACTTCAGCGCGATCGAGGCCGAACTGACCGCAAGTCGCGGCGAAGGCCCGGTCACGCTGAAGCCGCAGACGCGCTATTTCACTAGCCCTCCCGCCGAAACCAACGAAGCGGCGATCGCGACCTTCTGGAACGGCCAGCTCTACACCGTCGTCGGCCGGGCTGACCCGTCGGGGGGATGGCAGCTGCGCTTGTGGTGGAAGCCGTTTGTGACGCTGATCTGGCTCGGCGGAGTGCTGATCGGGCTCGGCGG
>JANNDN010000296.1:0-3004 GCA_031387795.1 Sphingomonas sp. | reverse complement strand
GCTCTCGGTGAGGTCGCGGTAGAGCATGTGCTGCCAGGTCGAGAACAACAATTGCCGCGAGATCGTCTGCGCGAAATCGCCGTTGGGCTGCTCGACCAACAGGCAATTTTTATAGTCGAGCACATCGCGGTGGAACGCGAGTTCGTCGGCGTCGCCATTATTGGCACGGCCGAGCAGATGCGTGGCCTGGCCGATCAGGTCGAGCGCGAGGTTGGCGAGGCTGAGGTCGACCTCGAGCGCGGGGGCGTGACCGCACCATTCGCCGAGCCGTTGCCCCAAGATCAGCGAATCGTCGCCGAGGCGGACGAGATAGCTGAAATACGCGTCCTCGAGCGGGTCGCTGCCGGCCTCGATGACCTCCTCGTCGAACGCGCCGCGGTCGGGTGCCTTCTTGGCCGCGTCGAGCACGTCTTTTTCGTAGGATGGGAGGCTCGGCATCTAGATGTGCTTAACTTCGTCCGGAATGTCGTAAAATGTCGGGTGGCGATAGACTTTGTCCGCCGCGGGCTCGAACAATTCGCCGCTGGCGTCGGGGTCGGAGGCGATGATGTCGGTCGACTTCACCACCCACAGCGAGACGCCTTCCTGACGCCGCGTGTAAGTATCGCGGGCGTGGGACAGTGCGAGCTTCGGGTCGGGCGCGTGGACGCTGCCGACATGACGGTGACTAAGCCCGCCCTTGGCGCGAATGAACACTTCCCACAGCGGCCAGTCGTGACCCTCGCTCATCAATCCTCCAAACCATTCGTCCTGAGTAGCGGCGCAGCCGCGTATCGAAGGACTGTCCTTCGATACGGGCCTTCGACGCGCTCCGCTCGCTCAGTCCCTACTCAGGACGAACGGAAATTAGCAACTAGGCCGCAATTCTCGCCCGCCGCTTATCCTCATAAGCATCCGCAGCCTCGCGCACCCAGGCGCCCTTGTCCCAGGCGCCGCGGCGGTCTTTCATCCGCTCCTTGGCGCACGGCCCTTCGCCGCGCACCACCGCGTAGAATTCGTCCCAGTCGATCGCTCCGAAATCATAACCGTCCTTGTCCGCGTTCCACGCAAGGTCGGAATCGGGCACGGTGAGCCCCAGGAACTCCGCCTGGGGCACGCTGATGTCGACGAATTTCTGGCGCAATTCGTCATTGGTCTCGCGCTTGATCCGCCAGCGCATCGATTGCGCGGTGTTGGGCGAATTCTCGTCGGGCGGACCGAACATCATCAAGCTCGGCCACCACCAGCGGTTGAGCGCGTCCTGCGCCATGCGTTTCTGCTGCGCGGTGCCGTTGGCGAGCGCGATCATGATTTCATAGCCCTGACGCTGGTGGAAACTCTCTTCCTTGCAGATCCGGACCATCGCGCGGGCATAAGGGCCATAGCTCGTTCGCTGCAGCGGCACCTGGTTCATGATCGCCGCGCCATCGACCAGCCAGCCGATCGCGCCGATGTCCGCCCAGGTCAGAGCCGGATAGTTGAAGATGGTCGAATATTTGGCTTTGCCCGAGTGGAGCGCCTCGACCATTGATTCGCGGCTCGTACCAAGCGTTTCCGCCGCGCAATATAAATAGAGGCCGTGGCCCGCCTCGTCCTGGACCTTGGCGAGCAGGATCGCTTTCCGCCGGAGCGAAGGCGCGCGGGTGATCCAATTGCCCTCGGGCAGCATGCCGACGATTTCCGAATGCGCATGCTGGCTGATCTGCCGCGTCAAAGTGCGGCGATAGGCCTCGGGCATCCAATCCTTGGGCTCGATGAACTCGTCCGCCGCGACCCGCGCCTCGAACGCCTCCAATAGCTTGGGGTCCTCGAGGTTCTCGATCTTGGCGGTCTTTTGAAGCTCTGTCGTGTACATAGGCCTGCTCTAGTCTCCGCGAACGGAACGATCAAACTGCGACTACGGTCCCACCGAGCGTCCGCGAATAGCCGGTGAACTCCGCAATATCCCGTCCGTCCGCGGTCTTGACCGATACCCGCGTCACCCCTGCCCGGCCCTCGCGAGCGACTTCCTGCGCTTCGGCAATCAACGTCTCGCCCAGTTCCGCCTTGCCGAGGAACACGATCCCCGCCTGCGCCGCGACGCTGGCGTGGTTGGCGCCGTTACAGACGTAAGCGAATGCGCTGTCGGCGAGCGCGAAGATCATTCCCCCGTGAGCGATGCCGTGGCCGTTGAGCATGTCGTCGCGGACGAGCATCGACACCCGCGCATAGCCCTCGCGCGCCTCCTCGATCGCAATGCCCCACGCGGGCCCCGTGCCCTCGGCGGCGAGCATGGCGGCCGCGACACGGTGGGCAAGCTGGTCTTCAGTCATGTACACCTCCGATCTCGTCACCCCGGACTTGATCCGGGGTCTGCCTTGTTCTTTGAAGAGAGGAAAGGCGGATGCCGGGTCAAGTCCGGCATGACGGCAGGAGCTTCTATGAAATACGAATCCATCCTTTTAGAGCGCAATGGCCCGATCGCCCGGATCACGCTCAACCGGCCGGACCGGCTCAACAGCTTCACCGCGGCGATGCACGGCGAGTTGCGCGACGCTTTGGCCAATCTCGGCGACGCGCGCGTGATCGTCCTCACCGGCGCGGGCCGCGGCTTCTGCGCGGGACAGGATCTCAACGACCGCGCAGTCGAGTCGGGCGAGAAAATCGACCTCGGCGAGACCGTCGAGCGCGACTGGAACCCGCTGATCCGCACCCTCACCGCGCTGCCGCAGCCGGTGATCGCGCGGGTCAATGGAGTCGCCGCCGGCGCCGGCGCCAATATCGCGCTCGCCTGCGACCTCGTCGTCGCGGCCAAGTCGGCCCGGTTCATCCAGAGTTTTTCCGCGATCGGCCTCATTCCCGACAGCGGCGGCAGCTGGCATTTGCCCCGCCTCGTCGGTCCGGCGCGCGCGCTCGGCCTCGCGCTGACCGGCGATCCGCTGTCGGCCGAAAAGGCCGCCGACTGGGGCCTGATCTGGAAATGCGTCGAGGACGACGTGCTCGACGAGGAAGTCGACAGCCTCGCCGCCAAGCTCGCCGCGCTTCC
>JANNDN010000249.1:0-3635 GCA_031387795.1 Sphingomonas sp. | reverse complement strand
GCAGGGCCGGCGCACTGGCGGCTTCCTGCACCATGACACGCCATTTCTATTCTGCACCGCCCGCGAAGGGGACGGCTGACTTGCCCGCGTTTAACCACAAGTTGATGGGTCACGGCAAGCGCGGGCCTTCGAAACCGCCGGCTGGCGTTGACAGTCGCGGGCACGGTTCCTATCCCGCCGCGCGGCCGCCGGGCCCGTCCGCAGCCGCTGCATTGCCCCGTCGTCTAATGGTAAGACTACGGACTCTGACTCCGTCAATTGAGGTTCGAATCCTCACGGGGCATCCAGCATCGCCGGTCATAGCGCTCGCCGCGCCGCGGCATTAGAACCGCGCGATGGCCGCGCCACTCACCATCATCGGCAGCTTCGTCAGCCCCTACGTCCGCAAGGTCCTCGCCTGCCTCGCGATCAAGGGCGTCGCGTTCGAAGTCGACCCGATCACGCCTTTCTTCGGCAATGACGAATTCGAGGCGCTGAGCCCGCTCAGGCGGATCCCGGTACTGATCGACGGCGATTTCGCGATCAGCGATTCCTCGGTCATCTGCGCCTATATCGAGGAATCGTATCCGGGGCCGCCGCTGCTCCCCGCCGACCCCCGCGACCGCGCCCGCGCCCGCTGGCTCGAGGAATATGCCGACACCCGGCTCGGTGAGCTCATTATCTGGAGCCTGTTCTATCAAAAGATCGTGCGGCCGCTGGTGTGGGGCGAGGAGCCGGACGAGGAGCGCGTCGCCGATGCGGTGGAGCGCGGCATTCCCGAAGCGCTCGATTATCTGGAAGGTCAGGCGCCGGCGGACGATTTTCTGTTCGGCACCATCGGCGTCGCCGACATCGCGGTCGCCAGCTTCTTCCGCAACGCCGCTTATGCGGGCTTCGTTGTCGATGGCCGGCGTTGGCCCAGGGCCGCGGGCTGGATCGAGCGAAGCCTGGCGGACCCGTCGATCGCGACCCTGCTGCCGTTCGAGGACGTCCAGCGCTCGGTCGCGATCAAGGGGCGGCGCCAGGCGCTGATCGAGGCGGGCGCGCCGCTGAGCGAGCGGACGTGGGGGCTGCGCGAGCCGCGGCGCGGGAAAATGACGCTCTAATGGTGGCGGCTTGAAATCCAGTGCTCGAGCCGAGTTCTGAGCGAGGGCCTGGACTCGATGAACCCCGGCTCGACCAGCCCCGGCGCCTCCTCGCTCTCGTAGAGAGTCAGATTGTCAGGCATGCGCGGGCGGAAGGTTTCGCGGCCGCGGAGCAGATCCTCGGCCATGGCGAGCGAACGGTGGACGTCGTCGGCGGTGAACGGCTTCATCAGGCAACCGAGCGCGAGGTCGGGCATCGGGAAGCTGGGCGCCTTGCCGCTGACGAACAGGCACGGAACGCCAAGCTCGTTCAGGCGGACCGCGACCGAAAAACCGGTCGAGGCGTTGGCGAGGTGAAGATCGAGCAGGACGAGGTCGGGGTTGTGCTCCTCGGTCGCGGCGATCGCGCCGTCGGCGTCTTCGGCGATGGCCACGACGCGATAGCGCGGATTGTCCTCGACCAGATACTTAAGCGTCTGGGCGAGCTGCGAATCGTCCTCGACGATCAGGATATTGAGCACCCACGCTCCTCCTTCCCCCACGGAAAATCGCAAAAAAATTCCGTGACTTGAGTGTTGCGCCGAACCGGTGCCGCTGCGAATCCCCAAGGGCCGCGGTTAACGACGAAGCGACTCTCTGCTGCGCCAGGCCGACGCATTAACCGCCGAGCGACTAGGCGCGGTAAAAAATATGGGTGCCGATCTTGTCGACCCGCTGCATTCGGCGGCCCCACGACGGCGCGACATAATCGGCGTGATACCACAATACGTCGGTCGCCAGCGTCGGGACCACGTTGCTGGTCGCGAGCTTGGTGATCGCCACCGCGCGGCGCCAGGAATCGCAATCGGTGTTGGTATAAGGGAATTGGCCGCTGCGCGGATTGACGAACGAGAACTGCCACGGCTGCTTGACCGTCGCGCACCAGCTCGGCGGATATTTGCCCGACGAGGCGCGGTTCATGATCACCCGCGCGACCGCCAGCTGACCCTCGAGCGATTCGCCGCGGGCCTCATGATAGACGGCGACGGCGATGCAGTTCGCCTGCTCGTCGAGGGTCGCGCCATTGTCGGCATAACGGTCGACCAACGCATAAAGCGGCCACCCGGCCTTCTGCAGCCAGGCCGCCTCCTTGGCGACTGAAGCAGTGGCCGTGCTCGTTGCCGGAAGTAAACGCCCGCTGACGGCCTGGATCGCCTTGGTGACGACGGCGGTCGCGCTGGCGACAGCGGTCTGCGGAGCGGCAACCACCGATGCCGAAACGGCGGGTGCGCCAGTCTCGACCGCACGGACCGCGCTGGCGATGTCCCACGCCGAACGCGACTGCGCCAGCGCCTCGGACGGTCCCAGTGCAAGCGATATCAAACCCATCACCGCGGCCAGGCCGCGGCGACCCCAAAATTTCGTCATGTACTTCTGTTTCCCAATTGGCGGAGGTGCCGCCGCCGCGCCGCATCCAGCGGTCCGTCGGGGAGGCATTCGTCCGTCTTGCTTTTGGAGCCAGGCGCTCAATTCGCTGCCGGCTCGCTTGCTCTCAATCTCGTAGGGGTGAGATATGGGATGGGGGCGGATAAGAGAACCGCATAGTCGGTGAACCGTTGCACCGTCAGGATGAACCGCGCAACTGTTTGGATTTGTTCGGTTTTATCACCGCTTCGAACGCATTTTGGCTCGGCTCACCGGCCTCAGGGTTCCGCTCACCGCAGTCACGCCATATGAGCGTTTTGATGGCACGCTGGCTGATCAAGTCCGAACCCGAATCATACAGCTGGGACGACCTCGTCCGCGATGGCCGGACCGAGTGGGACGGGGTCCGCAACAACGCCGCGCGGCTGCATCTGCGGGCGATGCGCGCCGGCGACGACTTGTTCTTCTATCGCTCGGTGGCCGAGCCGGCGATCGTCGGTATCGCCCGGGTTGCGCGCGGACCCGGGCCCGATCCCAAAGACGCCGCCTGGGTTTCGGTCGAGGTCGAGCCGGTGCGCCCGCTCGCGGCACCCGTCACCCTCAAGGCAATCAAGGCCGAGCCCGCGCTGGCGGCGATGGAATTGCTGCGCCAGTCGCGGCTGTCGGTCGCCCCGGTCCGCGACGCGGAGTGGGACTGGGTGGTGGCAATGAGCGAAGCCGGCAACGCTGGTCCTTGAACCTCCTTCCCAAACCCGCCACCCTGTTCTCATTCAGGGGGAGTCAGATCATGAACGTTCGTACCTTCGGTCTCGCGGCCTTGCTTGGCGCCGCGGCGCTCGTTCCGCAGGCGCTCCACGCCCAAGGCGCGGCGGTCACCTCGCCGGTCGAACTTGCCCGCCAGGCGGCAGCGCTCAAGCCCGGCCAATGGGTATGGGCGCCGCAGATCGCGCCCGCCGGGCCGGTGCTCGTCTACGTCGATCTCTCGAGCCAGATCGCCGATGTCTATCGCAATGGCGTGCGCATCGCCGCCACTACAGTGTCGACCGGCAAGCCGGGGCACGAGACCCCGACCGGCGTGTTCACGATCCTGCAGAAGGACCCGAACCACCATTCGAGCAAATACAACAATGCCCCGATGCTGTTCCAGGAACGCCTCACTTTGGACGG
>JANNDN010000245.1:0-4104 GCA_031387795.1 Sphingomonas sp. | reverse complement strand
ATGTATTTCCCGCTCGTTGTCCACGGCGCGATGCTGGTCGAGCCGACCGAGACCGAGAGCAAGGCGGGGCTGGACCAGTTCATCACCGCGTTGCGCTCGATCGCGGAGCGGGCGCGGGCCGGGGACGAAAGCCTCAAGGCGGCGCCGGTCCACGCGCCGCGGCGTCGGCTCGACGAGACGCTCGCGGCGCGCAAACCGGTGCTCGCGTTCAAGACCCCCGCGCCCGATGGAGCCGAAGCGGATGGCGAAGAAACCGCCATGGTCGGCGGCGGCTGATCGCGATGAAGGACCAGATGTTCCAGCTCTACGGCCCGATCGTCGTTGTCGTGATCATCCTCGCGCTGCGGATGCGGTCACTGTCCAAGGAGCGTTCGCTCAATCCCCGCCGGTTGTGGATCGTTCCGCTGGTCCTCGTCGTGCTCGTCGGCTGGATCCTGTTCATGAACCCGCCGAGTTCCGGAGGATTGTTGATCTGTCTTGCCGCACTCGCGGTCGGTGGCGCGCTCGGGTGGCAACGTGGCAAGCTGATCCGGATGTGGCGCGATCCCGCGTCGGGCGACATCCGGCAAAAGGCGTCGCCGGTTGCGATGCTTCTGCTTGTTGGGGTGCTGCTAGTCCGCTTCGTCATCCGCCAGTATTTCGACGCCAATCCGTCGTCGGATGGCCAGTTTCATGGCGACGCTTTGATAGTCACCGATGCGCTGCTGACGTTCGCGGTTGGACTCGTCGCGGCGACCAGATTGGAGCTAATGGTGCGCGCGAGGCAGCTTGCGGCGGGCGAGGAGGGGCGGCCGGCATGACCTGGGAATCTATTTTCGCGCTCGTGAACTGGATTGCGGTCGCCGGCTGGCTCCTGCTGCTCGTCTTCCCGCGACGCCCCAAGGTGCTCGCGGCCATCCTCTACCTCGGCGTCGGACTGCTGTGCCTCGCCTATCTGGCGATGATCGTTGGCATGCACAGCGGGTGGATCGATGCGGCGCGCCCGGCCGGAACGCCACAACCAAACTTCCTCGATTATAATATCGCGGGCCTTCAGAACTTGTTCGTGAGCGATGGCGGGCTGGTGCTTGGCTGGACCCATTATCTCGCATTCGATCTGTTCGTCGGGCTGTGGATCGCCAGGGATGCCGACAATAAAGGGTTTTCCCGCATCGCGCAGGCGCCGGTGCTTCTACTGACCTTTCTCGTCGGGCCGGTCGGCCTGCTGGTGTGGCTGGCGGTGCGCGAGCGGCGGGCTCGGGCCGGCAAAAGTGGCTGAGCCGAGCCTGCCGCCGTACAATGTCGGCGACCTCGCGGCCGAGGGCCGTCGACGCTCAGCCCCGGCAGCCTTGCGCAATCGCGAGCCGATCGCCGCGGTGCTCGCCGACTGGCTTCCACCCAGCGGTCTGGTGCTCGAAATCGCCAGCGGGACGGGCGAGCATGCGGCCCATTTCGCGCGTGTCTTTCCCGATCTTGAGTGGCAGCCCAGTGACTTCGACCCGCTCGCGCTCGCCTCGATCGCCGAGTGGCGCGACGAAATCGGGCTCGGCAATCTCCACCCGCCGATCATCGTCGACGCGGCCTCGCCCCACTGGCCGATCGACCGCGCCGACGCGCTGTTCAGCGCCAATATGGTGCACATCAGTCCGTGGGGCTCGGCGCTGGGGCTGATCGCGGGCGCGGCGCGCGTTCTGCCCGTGGGCGGTCCGCTGATCCTCTACGGTCCGTGGCTCAAGGACGATATTGAGACCGCAGCCAGCAACCTCGCCTTCGATGGCGATCTCAGGTCCCGCGATCCCGACTGGGGACTGCGCCGGGTCGAGGATTTCGCGGATGCGGCGCAGGGGTTCGCACTCATGGAAGTCCGTGCGATGCCGGCGAACAATCTGATGCTTCTGTTCCGGAAATCGGGCGCGTCGGGCTAGGCCTTGGCCTGTCCATGCTCCTTGAGCCATGCGGCGAGGCTGGTTACCGACATCAAGCGATTGAAGCCGAGCCCGTAGCAGGTGCCGTCGCGCCAGCGGACGACCGCGGGCTCGGGCGGAAGGCCCACCAGGCGCACGACCACGTCGGCGGCGATGGCCAGTGTTTCATCGGTTTCGACGCACACGCCGCCTTGCGAGATATCGAGCGCGCGGACCTTATGGACGGCCGCGCCCTCGCGCACCGTGACGTTGCACGCAATGTCGATCCGCGGCAGCCGCGGCCGCAGTTCGTGGGGGGCGCTGGCGAGGAGCACTGCGACATCGATCGGCTGGTCGAATTCCATGCCAATCGAACTGCCCTTGCTCCATGCGACCGTGCCGCGAATGGTGGTGCCTTGCTTGAATTCCAACACGATCCGGCTGCCCGGCTCGATCGCGGAAAAGCTGGTCAGCATCAGCCCGCCCGACGACATGTTGCGGACGACGCACAGCTCGCGCCGACCGTCGACGGTCAGTGCGCCGACCCGATAAAGACTGACCTGCCGCTCTTCGCGGTGAACCGGGGCAGATACGGCGGGGCCGTCGGTCAGATCCGAAGTCGACGGCGATGGGGACAGACGGTCCAAGCGATACTCCAACTCGATTAAGATCCACGCGGGTGCCTGTCGCCGGACTCGCTGCAAGCCTCCCTCATCTAGTTGAAAAGGCTTACCGCTTTCTTTCGAATGGCGCCGAAGCGAAAGAAAGTGGATAGTTCGGCATGGCCGCACCATGGTGCGTCGTCGGCGGAGGCTCCAATGCCCTGGAAGTGCTTGGTTTTTGTAGCCGGAATGGTGCTAGGTGCGGCGGCGGCGGCGCAGCCCCTCGATGTCCCGGCGCCTCGTCCGATCGATTCGACTACCCAGGCACAGGATGTCGCGTTCAAGGACGATGGCCATCAGCGGATGACCGTGCCGGTCCGCCTGTCGGGCAGCGGTCCGTTCCGTTTCATGGTCGACACCGGTGCCGACCGCACCGCCATCTCGCGCGAGCTGGCCGAGCGGCTCAACCTCGTCGCCGGAGCCAACGCCTCGCTCCACAGCGTCGCCGGAATGACCCGGGTTGCAACCGCGACCGTTCCCGACCTCCAGCTCAGCCACAAGTCGATGCGCGTCGACGACGCCCCCTTGCTCGAGCGCGAGAACATCGGCGCGGACGGCATTCTGGGCGTCGATTCGCTCCGTTCCCAGCGGGTCCAGTTCGATTTCGAACAGAACCTCATGTCAATCGTGCCCTCGGCCTCGGCCAATCGTTTCGATGGCCCCGACGCGATCGTCATCACCGCCAGCCGCCGCAAGGGCCGGCTGATATTCTCCGAGGCGCGGATCAACGGCAGGCTGGTCACGGTGGTGCTCGACACCGGATCCGAAGTCACCATCGGCAACCGCGCGTTGCGGACGATGCTGACGGGCCGCAAGCGCGATCAGTCGGGTGCGAAGGTCGAGCTTCATTCGGTGACCGGGGCGACGCTGCCGGGCGAGTTCATGTCGGTCCGCGAACTCGAGATTGGCGGGGTCAGCCTCAAGGGGCTCGCGGTGGTCTTCGCCGACGCCCACACCTTCGGCAAGCTCGACCTCGAGCGCAAACCGGCGCTGTTGCTGGGGATGAACGCGATCCGCGCCTTCAAAAAGGTTTCGATCGACTTCGCCACCCGCAAGTTCAGGGTCGTCGTGCCGGAAAGCAGCGCGCTCGACGTCGATCTGGCCGCGGGACGCAGGCCGGCCGGCAGAATCGCGCGGGCTTCGCTTTAGGACTTTTCCCGAATGTTGTTCGATTTCCTGATCCGCAGCGGGCTCGCGGAATTCCTGACGTCGTGGAATGCGGCGAAGGTCTACGTCGAGCATTTGACCGGGGCGTCGCACGATTTTCTGCACCTTTTTGTCGGGCTCGCGGCGTGGCTGCTGATCGCCGCGGTCACCCGCCGACCGCTGTCCTCGCCGATCCCGCTGGTCCTGACGCTGGCGCTCGCCGGGATCAATGAGGCGGCCGATCTGTGGGCCGAAATCTGGCCCGAGCGGGCGCGGCAGAACTGGGAGCTGGCCAAGGACTTGCTGTTGACCATCGCGCTGCCGCTGCTGGTGTTCACGGTGGCGCGGCTTTGGCCCGGTCTGTTCGGGCCGCGCCGACGCTGGCGCGATTGATTGGTGGACCTCGCACGGTC
>JANNDN010000199.1:0-2421 GCA_031387795.1 Sphingomonas sp. | reverse complement strand
ATTCTCGGCATTGATGCGGAAATAGGTGCTGAGCTCCATCGGGCAACGCACCCCTTCGGGCACGTAAACGAAAGTGCCGTCCGAAAAGACCGCGCAATTGAGCGTGGCGAAGTAATTGTCATGCATCGGCACGATCTTGCCGAGCCACTTCTTCACTTGCTCGGGATATTCGCGGATCGCCTCGGAAATCGAACGGAAGATCACGCCCGCCGATTCCAGCTCGGCGCGGAATGTCGTGGCGACGCTGACGCTGTCGAACACCGCATCGACCGCGACCTTGCGCGCGCCCTCGACCCCGGCGAGCACCTTCTGCTCCTCGATCGGGATGCCGAGCTTGGCGTAGATGCGCAGGATTTCGGGATCGACTTCGTCGAGGCTGCCAAGCTTGGGTTTGGCCTTGGGCGCGGCGTAGTAAAAAGCATCCTGATAATCGATCTTGGGCAAATCGAGTTTAGCCCAGTCGACCTCCGCCATCGTCAGCCACGCGCGATAGGCCTTTAGGCGCCATTCGAGCATCCATTCGGGTTCGTTCTTCTTTCCCGAAATGAAGCGGACCGTGTCCTCGTTAAGTCCCTTGGGCGCGAACTCCTGCTCGATGTCGCTGGAGAAGCCCCACTCATAGTCCTGGGCGATCTTCTCCTTGATTTCGCGGTTCTTGACGGCCTCATTCATTGCGCGCGACCCACTTCAGTCCGCTCATGCTGAGGAGCGGGTGAGCCTGTCGAACCCGCATCTCGAAGCACGCGTCCTTCGAGACGGGCCTTCGCTACGCCCTTCGGGCTACTCAGTCCCTCCTCAGGATGAGCGGGAGCGGGTGCGGCAAGCTTATCCAAGCTCACCGCGCCGAGCGCGCCGCGCACCGCGTGGCTGACCACGCCCATGTGCGGCTTGACCCGGCAATGGGCGTCGAGCGCGCAGTCCGATGCTTCGTCGCTGCCCGAACACATGGTCATGGCGATCGGCCCCTCGACCGCTTCGACGATATCGGCGAGGCTGATGGCGTCGGCCGGGCGCGCCAGAACGAAGCCGCCACCGGACCCGCGATGGCTGCGCAGGAGGCCGTTCGCAGCAAGTTGGCCCATGAGTTTCTGAGTGGTCGGGAGCGGAACGCCAGTCTCGTCGGCGAGCGTGGTCGCGGACAGACGCTCCCCCGCGGGGAAGCGGGCGGCCGCGGTCATCAAGACGACCGCATAATCGGCGAGGTGGGACAATTTCATCTTTAATCGGAGCTTTCCAGTCCGATTTAGGATTTGCGGCGAGAAAAGGCAATGTGCATACGCAATTCGTGTCGTTTTACCGCCTGATCCGGCCGCTGGCCTTCGCGCTGGACGCGGAGGCGGCGCATCGCATGACGATCGCGGCGTTGAAGGCGGCGCCGGCGCGACGTCCGCAGCGCTTCGACCCGGTTCTCACCACCAGCATCGCGGGCCTCGGCTTCCCCTCGCCGGTGGGACTGGCGGCGGGGTTCGACAAGGACGCCGAGGTGGCCGACGCGATGCTCGGGTTGGGCTTCGGGTTCGTCGAAGTGGGCACGCTGACGCCCAAGCCGCAGTCGGGCAATCCCAAGCCGCGGTTGTTTCGGCTGGCCGAGGATCGCGCGGTGATCAACCGCATGGGCTTCAACAATCGCGGGCAAAGCGATGCAGTCGCGCGACTGGCCAGTCGGAAGCGCGGGCGCGGCGTGGTCGGGGTCAATATCGGCGCCAACAAGGACTCGCCCGACCGCGTCGCCGATTATGTCGCGGGGGTCGAGGCGATGTCGCCGGTGGCCGATTATCTGACCATCAACATCAGCTCGCCCAACACGCCGGGGTTGCGCCAGTTGCAGGACGAAGGCGCGCTTCAGGGTCTGCTGTCGGCGGTCAACGCGGCGCGCATCGTCGGCGGGCCGCCGGTATTCCTGAAGGTCGCGCCCGACCTCGGCGAGGGCGAGCCCGATCAGATCGTGCGGGTCTCCATGAACCACGGCATCGACGCGATCATCATCGCCAACACCACGATTTCGCGCCCGCCGCTCCATTCCCGCTTCGCCGGCGAAACCGGGGGGCTGTCGGGCGAGCCGCTCAAGGCGCTCGCGCTCGACGCGCTGCGGCGGTTTCGAGCGGCGAGCGGCGGGGCGATGCCGTTGATCGCCGCGGGCGGAATCGCGAGCGGGGACGACGCGTGGCAGCGGATCAAAGCCGGCGCGAGCCTGGTCCAACTCTATTCCGCAATGGTCTATGAAGGACCGGGCTTGGGGCGCCGGATCGCCGCGGGCCTCGCCGCGCGCGCCCGGGCCGAGGGCTATGCCAGCGTCAGCAAGGCGGTGGGACGAGAATGACCCGGCCCTCGCGGCGCGGGTCATAGCCGCCGTCGACCCGCCCGCCCTCTCGGATCATCACCGCGTGGACCCCCGAATCCTCGCCTTGGCCGGGCTTCACG
>JANNDN010000166.1:0-1641 GCA_031387795.1 Sphingomonas sp. | reverse complement strand
TTCGGCAGCTTCGGCGGCTTCGGGCGCTTCGGCGGCTTCAGCGACTTCAGGCTCACCCGCGTCGGCATCGGCGGCTGCGGCCGCTTCGGGAGCGGCACCATCGTCGGCGCGCAGATTGACCGCGGCCATCTTGCCCCGGCGATCCTGCTCGAGCTCGAAATGGATGCGCTGACCTTCGCGCAGGCTGCGCATTCCGGCGCGCTCGACCGCGGTGATGTGGACGAATGCGTCGTTCCCGCCTTCATCGGGCTGGATGAAGCCGTAGCCCCGCTGCTCGTTGAAGAATTTCACGGTGCCGATGGGCATGTCTTTAGTTCCTTCTCTGTACCGAAAACCGACCGTCGGTTTGCGGATGCTAGGAGCGACAGGCGGAAGGAATAAGGAGCCGCAAAGCGCCAAAGACCGTCAGTTTGCGACTAGTAGCCCGACTTATATGGCAGCTTTGGCTGCAAATTGTAAGGGTGCGGCGGCGGGCACACGGGCTCAATAGCGGAACAGGCCGATGACCAGCAGCAAGTTGAGCGCCGCCAGGCCGACCCGCTGCGCGGTGCGCGACGGCATCACCATCAACGCGCCCGGCACCAGCACCCGGGCGACATGCCAGAGGTCGTCGATCCCGGTGTACTGGAAATGGTCGAGCCGGATCTTCGACCACACCGAGAAGATCGGCGGCAGTGCCAGCGCGAGCAGAATCGGAATCCGCGACTTGAGGTAATGCTCCTCGAGCCCGATCTTCTCGCCTTCGGGCGGAGTCATCGCCCGGCTGACGAAGACATAAGGGAGGCAGATGCCAAGCGCGGCGATCATCTGCCACGCGTCGACCGTCACTGCTTGATGCGTCTGCCACGTCGACAGCCAGGTGTTCATCGCGCCGATCAGGACGCTCGCGGCGAGGAGCGGCGGACACCAGCCGATCGGCAGGCGCTCGCGTTCCCGCCACATGTCGGCGAATCCGATGACGACGTTGGCGACCGCCAGGCCAAGGAGCAGCGCGTAGAAACTGACGATATATTCGAAACCGCTCATTCTCGCCCCTTGGACCGATCCCTGGTCAGATGCCGCGAGCCTATCACCGGCGCCATTCATTGCAATTGGCGGCATTGCCCCGGTTCTTCAGCTGCACGCGTCATCTTCCGTTCACGCCGCGATGCTCTAAAGCCGCCGTTCGCGACGCCATCAATCGAGAAGCCCGCCAGCCTTGGCCGCCCGCACCTATCGCCTGTCCAGTCCGTACGAACGAACGCCGCCATCACGGCGCGCGATCGGTCTCGTGCTGGCGATCGCGATCAACCTGCTGGTAATCCTCGCGCTCCTCGGCATCAGCGGCGCCCGCACGGTGGCGATGAAGGACGATGGCGGAACGCTCATCTTCGACATTTCCCGGCAGGACCAGGCCGCGGCGCGCCAACCGAAGAAGGAGCAGCAGCGCCCGAAGCAGGAACCGGTGCGCCAACGCCCCGTTCTGCCGCCGCCCGACATCATCCTTCCGGTCAAGCCGACGATCACCCCGCCGCCGACGGGCAAGCTCGAAATGATCGAGCTGACCAAGCCCGAAATGGCGACCACCGACGAGGCGATGGCGAACCAGTCCGCCGCGGCCCCGGCAGTTTTTCGTCTTTGGTGGCCAGATTCAGGTCGGAC
>JANNDN010000074.1:0-2231 GCA_031387795.1 Sphingomonas sp. | reverse complement strand
TCGTCGAAGCGGACCCGGATGGGGATCGCGACGCCCTCGCCGCAGACGATGCATTCGCGGTTGCGGAGCGCTGGAATCGCATCGAGGAAGCCGCGCGCGCCCTCGGGCATTGCCGCGCGCACGCAGGCCTGATCGCGGTCGTTGTTGAGGCGCATCGCGAGGATCGTGCCGCACTGCGACAGCACACCCTCGGCGAGATCGGACGGACGCTGGGTGATCAGGCCCAGGCTGACGCCATATTTGCGGCCTTCCTTGGCGATCCGCTCGAGGATCTTGCGCACCGCCTGTTGGCCCGACGTATCGTCCTTGGGGACGTAGCGGTGCGCTTCCTCGCACACCAGGAGGATCGGGCGCTGGGCCTCGGTCCGGCTCCACAAGGCATAATCGAACACCATCCGCGCGAGCACCGAGACGACGACGCTGGTGATCTCGCTCGGCACGCCCGAGACGTCGACGATCGAGATCGGGCGACCCTGGCTCGGCATCCGGAACAGCCGGGCGATGAAGCTCCCCATCGAGTCCGAGACCAGCATCCCCGAGAACATGAAGGTGTAGCGCGGGTCGGCGCGAAGCTCGTCGAGCTTGGTCTTGAGCCGCTGAAACGGCTGCGTATCGCCGGCACGTTCGAGCTTGCCCATTTCATTGACCAGGATCGTGTTGAGGTCGGTCAGGAGATAGGGGATCGGGCTGTCGACCGTAACCTTTCCGAGCTTGGTCATGTCCTTGCCCTTGGTGCGCGCGGCGAGCAGGCATTTGGCGAGGATGTCGGCGTCGCGCTGGCGGTCCGCGCCCTGGGTCGTCAGGAACACTTCGCAATGTTCCTCGAAATTCATCAGCCAATAAGGCAGCTGGAGGTTGTCGACGTTGAAGATTTCGCCGCAATTCTTGAACGCGGCCGAATATTCGCCGTGCGGATCGATCATCACGATGTGGCCCTCTGGCGAGAGCTGCGAGATGCGATGGAGGATGAGCGCGACCGCGGTCGACTTGCCGGTGCCGGTCGATCCGAGGATCGCGAAATGCTTGGACAGCATCGGATCGACGTAGAGCGCGCCGCGAATGTCATCGGTGGGATAGACGGTGCCGATCTCGATATGCGGCTCGTCACTGGCGGCGAAGATGGCGCGCAGATCGTCGGTCGCGACCGCGAGCACCTGCGCTCCCGGGATCGGATAGCGGGTGACGCCGCGGCGGAAATTGTTCAGCCGACCGTTCGAATCCTTGCCCCCCTCGCCGAGGAAATCGACGTTGGCGACGAGCTCGCCGTCGGGCTCGCCCTTGAGCGTGCGGACGTTGGCGATCAGCCAATTGCCGCCGACCGCCATCTTGACCTGGCTTCCGACCTGGCCCGACATCGCTACCGATTTGTCCGTGTGGCTCTGCAATGCGGCAAGGACGTCGGCGTTCATCCGGATGCTCGAACCCGACCCGGCGATCTCGACGACCTCGCCGATGACATGGGCCGCAAGCTTGGTGGTCGGGGCGGCCGCCGCATCGCGAGGTTCGCCGACGAAGCCACTGACGTCGTCGAGCAGGTCGCGAAGGTTCGCTTGTCCGTCCATGATCACTCCCGCAAATACGCTGCAAATCCAGAGCGCCCGGGATAAGCGAAAGCGGTTAAGATTGGCTTAGGATAGCGTCGGAGGATTGCACCGCGGTCAGAAGCGGCGGCGGAAGACCCAGGCCGCGGCCCAGCCCAGCGCCAGCGATACCAGCACCGCGACCAGGCCATAGAGGAAGCTGTGGCGGCGGGCAGCGAGCGCGACGAACCGCTCGAACCCCGATTTGCTGATTTCGATGTCGCGGGTGGCGACGGCGATGACCTTGCGGCGGTCGATGAGGAAGGTTTCGGCGGTATAGGTTCCGACCGGGACCTGGCTCGGGATGGTGATTGCGGCGCGGTAAAGGACGCCGTCGGTGATCTCGACCCCGTGTGGATGTTCGGCATAGAGCCCGTCGCGGCGGCGCAGATCGAGCAGCCCGGCCTCGAAGCGGCGCTCCTTGTCGGGCAACGCGCCGCCGCCGGGCGACAGCTGGAGGTTCTGCAGGCCGAGTTCGTAAATCGCCGCGGTGCGCTCGTCGATCAGAGTCGCGATCGGTTGCGACGAGGCGATCGCGTAGAATGAGGGGGCCGAGCGGAAACGGTTGGAATCGGCGTTCATCCAGATGCCGGCGATCTTCTGCTTTTCGCGGACCAGGATCGGCTCGACCGGGCCGCGCAGCACGACCGC
>JANNDN010000061.1:0-3706 GCA_031387795.1 Sphingomonas sp. | reverse complement strand
GAAATCCAGACCGCGGCGCTCCAGCGCTTCGACCGCGCCGACGCCAATCGCGACGGCAAGGTCACGCCGGACGAGCGCAAGGCCGCTCGCCAGCAGCGCAAGCCGAGCTGATTTCAGCCTAAAGCGCCCGGTAGCGCGCCTCGGTCTCGGCGATATAGTCGCGGGTGATCGGGAGCGCGCGCCGGTCGCGGACATATTGCAGCTGGTAATTGCAGCCCGATCCGGCTTCGAAGAAGACGATCGCGCCCGACAGATAGAATTCCCACATCCGGCAGAAGCGCTCGTCGTAGAGCCGCACGATCCGCGGCCGCGCGGCGGTGAACCGCCTGAGCCATTCGCGCAGGGTCAGCGCATAATGAAGGCGCAGCGTCTCGACGTCGCTGGCGATGAGTCGCGCTGGCCCGCTGGCGGCGACGATGTCAGGAAGCGACGGCAGATAGCCGCCAGGGAAAATATATTTGTCGACGAACGGATCAGGCGCCGCCCCGGCCTTGCCGAGCTTGCCGATGGTATGGAGCAGCATCACTCCATCGTCCGCGAGCAGCTCTCGGCAATGCGCGAAGAACTCCCCGAAATGGGCGAGGCCAACATGCTCGAACATGCCGATCGAGACGATCCGGTCGAAGCGGCCCTCGAGCTTGCGATAGTCGATCAGCTCGAATTTTACCCGGTCGGCGACGCCCGCCTCCTCGGCGCGGCGGCGGGCGGTGGCGAGCTGATGCTCCGATAGGGTGATGCCGAGCACATCGACGTCGGCGACGCGGTTGAGGTAGAGCGCCGTCCCGCCCCAGCCGCAGCCGATGTCGAGCACCCGCAGCCCCGGAGTGAGGTGGAGCTTGGCCGCGATATGCGCCTTCTTGTCCATCTGCGCCTGCTCGAGGCTGTTCGCGGGGTCGGTGTAATAAGCGCAGCTGTACTGCATGTCCTCGTCGAGAAAGGCCGCATAAAGCTCGTCCCCGAGATCGTAATGGTGGGCGACGTTGCGGCGCGATTTGGTCGGCCGGTTGCGGCGGAACAGCGCTCGCATCTTTTTCCAGCGGCTCTTCTTGCCGATCGCCTTGCGGCCCTTCCCGCCATCCTCCCAGCGGTTGGACCCGACGACCAGTTCGAGCAGGTCGAGGATGGTCCCGTCCGCGACCGTCAGGCGGCCGTCCATATAGGCCTCGCCGACCGCCAGCCGCGGATTGCGGATCAGCTCGACCGCAACTTTGCGGTCGTGCAGGCGGATCGTCACCGGCGTGCCCCCGCCCGGACCGAACGAGCGCTCTTTGCCGCCGGGAAAGACGACGTTGAGCCGGCCGGCCTTGATGATGGTGTCGAGCAGGCGGTCGATCAGCACGGCATGGTAAACCTCAGGCGGTGGCGGACTTGCGCTTGCGCTCTGCGGCAGTCTTGAGCTGCCCGCAAGCGGCGTCGATGTCGCGCCCGCGCGGAGTGCGTACGGGGGCCGAGATGCCGGCCTCGAAGACGATGTTCGAAAAGGCCCGGATCCGCTCGGGCTCCGAACATTCATAGCCCGCTCCAGGCCACGGGTTGAACGGGATCAGATTGACCTTGGCCGGCAGGCGATAGCGGCGAATCAGGCGCACCAGTTCGCGCGCATCCTCGTCGCTGTCGTTCTTGTCCTTGAGCATCACATATTCGAAGGTGATCCGGCGGGCATTGTTGGCGCCGGGGTAATCGGCGCAAGCCTGGAGCAGCTCCTCGATCCCGTATTTGCGATTGATCGGCACGATCTCGTCGCGCACCTCCTTGGTCACCGCATGAAGCGAGACGGCGAGATTGACCCCGATTTCCGCGCCCGCGCGCGCCATCATCGGCACCACGCCCGAGGTCGAGAGCGTGATCCGCCGCCGCGACAGGCCGAGCCCGTCGCCGTCCATCACGATCTTCAGCGCATCGCGGACATTGTCGAAATTATAGAGCGGCTCGCCCATCCCCATCATCACGATGTTGGTCAGCATCCGCCCCTCTGGCTGGCTGGGCCACTCGCCCAGCGAATCGCGCGCCAGCATCACCTGGCCGACGATCTCCGCAGGGTCGAGGTTGCGGACCAGGGTCATCGTCCCGGTGTGGCAGAAGGTGCAATTGAGGGTGCAGCCCACCTGGCTCGACACGCACAGGGTGCCGCGGTCGGCATCGGGGATGAACACCATCTCATAATCATGGCCATCGTGGGTCTTGAGCAGCCACTTGCGCGTACCGTCGGTCGACACCTGCGCCTCGACCACTTCGGGCCGCGAGATGACGAAGCGCTCGGCGAACCACGGCCGCTGGGTCTTGGTGATGTCGCTCATCGCGTCGAAGTCGCCGACCCCGCGATTGTAGATCCAGTGCCACACCTGCTTGGCGCGAAGTTTCGCCGACCGCGTCTCGAGTCCGGCGGCCTCGAACGCCGCCTGGATCGCGGCCTTGGCCAGACCGACCAGTTCGACCCGGCCATCGGCGCGCGCCGGCGCTCCGCGCTTGACCGGCACGGGATCGCTCACGCCGGGAATCGGCATCAATTGGGTGTCGGCACTCATGGCAAGGCGCCTGTCTAGGGCGAATCAGCGGATTTTGCCAGCACCGCGCAGCGCGCAGCGCGCGGCGGCCGAATCGATCGCGGTCGCCGCCCCGTTGCTTTCGAACCGTTCGCTGAAGCGCCGCCCCGATTGTTCGCGCCCGCTGACTTTGACCGTTCCGCCCCGACGCAGCGCCTCGATCGTCGCCTGGTCCTGGGTGGTCCCGCGGCTCCACGCATTGCGCCCGCGCGCCACCAGCAGGAACGACTGGCCGCCGCTTTCGAGCATCACGCTCGATCCCGGACGCACGGCGCGGCCAAGCGCGAGGTGAAACTGGCCCCATTGCCGGCGATCGGGAACGAAGCGGAAGCCCGCCACCGCCGCCGGACGGGTCGCGGTGGCCGGGCGCAGCGACCGGCTGACCGCCTCGCAACTCGAGCCGCGGTCGATCGCCGACCAACTTCCCCACGCGCCGACGACCTCGCCGGGCGATGTCGCGCTCAGCGCAGCGGCGGTGAGGATCAAAAGGATGGCCATGCCCGCAAAGGCTAGCGGGGCCGGGGTTGCGGCGCCAGTTGAGGGCCCGTCGACGCGGGAAAATCAGCCGATGTCGAGCGTTAACCCTCCGATCTTGCTGTTTACTGCCGCTTATGCCAGTCTTTGCTTGCTCGGTACTTTGTCGACTCGTCAGGGGGCGTGTTGTGGTCCGAGTGTTTTTGCATTCGTTTGGCGCGTCCGACTGACGCCCGCTCGATGCACTTCGCTGAAATATTAAGCCGATTGGCGGCCGAACTTGCGCTCTTCGCGGGTGTTGGCTTCCTGTTGTTCGCCATCAACGATCTGCTCGTCGACCTGATCTATTTCGGCCGCGCCATCTGGCGCGCGGTCGCGGTCCGGCCGCGCTATCCGCGACTATTCGCCGAACAGATCGAAACCCCGGCCGACTGCGGGACGATCGCGGTGTTCATTCCCGCGTGGGAGGAAAGCAGCGTCATCGCGCCCATGCTCCGGGCGACGCTTGAGCGCTTCGACCATCCTTCGTATCGCCTGTTCGTCGGGGTCTATCATAACGACCCGGCAACGGCCGCGGCGGTTGCGAGCGTGGTCGATCCGCGCATCGAAATGGTCGAGGTCCCAGCCGACGGCCCGACCACCAAGGCCGATTGCCTCAATCATCTCTATGACGCGCTGGTGGTCCGGGA
>JANNDN010000039.1:0-5544 GCA_031387795.1 Sphingomonas sp. | reverse complement strand
CGCACGCGCTTGGCGGAGCATTGACGGTGGTTCCGGCGACCCCGGGAGTTGACGTTGCGCACTTGGTTTCAAGCGCGTCGATCCGTCCGCCGACGCCGGTTGCGCTGACCGCGCAGGCCGATGGCTCTGGCGGGCTCGACCTCGCCTGGACCAGGCGCAGCCGCAAAGGCTGGGCGTGGCTCGACGAGATTGACGCGCCGCTGGGCGAAGGCGCCGAAGCCTATCGGGTCGCGGTGTCCGGAGCGGGGGGCGCGATCGAGCGCCTTGTCGACGCTCCCGCGGCATCGTTCGAAGCGGCCGATTTGGCACCGCTCGGCTCCGGCCCGTGGACGATCGCGGTCCGCCAGCTCGGCGAATATGCCGCCTCCATGCCCGCCACCATCCTGTTCGATCCCGAGGAGCTTTGACGATGAGCAAGACCCCCCGCTTCGATCTGCCCTTCCTGACCCCGGGACAGGCGCAGAAGGAGCTGTTCCACAACGAGGCGTTGCAGATCCTCGATTGCGTGACCGCGGCGTGCGTCGAGGAGCCGCCGCGCAGCAATCCGCCGGTGAGCGCGGCCGAAGGCGTGAGCTATATCATTGGCGCGGCGCCGACAGGGGTCTGGGCCGGCAAGGCGGGGCAGATCGCCAATATGAGCGCGGGGGGCTGGCGCTATCTTGCTCCGACGGACGGCCTCACGGCGCTGGTCAAATCAAGCGGGCTGCGGGCGGAGTTTCGTTCGGGCGCATGGACGATCGGGACGATGGTCGCCAGCCGGGTCGAGATTGGCGGGCTGCAAATATTGTCGACGCAGGCCGCCGCGATTGCCTCACCGACGGGAGGAGCGACCGTCGACACCGAGGCGCGCGGCGCGATCGTCCAGATTTTGGCGGCCTTGCGCGGTCACGGGCTGATCGCGACCTAGTCGATTAGCGCCCGGCGGCTTTGCCCGTGCTGGCCTTGGGGTCCCAGCCGTATGGATCGGCGAGGTAAGCGATATTGCCGTCGCGCACCTGCGCCGTGACGTAGGTCAGATAGATCGGTACCCCGCGCGGCAGCTGAACCTGGATTTCCGCGTCGCCATTCGGAGCGACCGGTTCCGTCCCCAGCAGCCAGCGCCCCAAGCGGCGCGCATCCTCGAGCCGGACGCAGCCGTTGGAGAGCGTCCGGGTGCTGCGCGCGAAATATTCCTTGTGCGGGGTATCGTGCAGGAAAATGTCCTTCCCGTTGGGGAAGGGGAATTTAAGATCCCCCATGCTATTGTCGTCGCTCGGTTTCTGGCGAATGCGAGCCTGGACCGTGCCCTTGGCAATGCCCTTCCAGTCGACCTGCTCGTTCGGAACCACCGAAGCGGTGTGCGACCAATCGGACATCACCTGATAGCCGCGGGTCTTGAGATAGGACGCGCCCATCGAGAGATAATTTTGCGCGATCTTGCGCGCCAGATGATCGGGCGCGTTCCAATAGGGATTGTAGACGATGTAATACATGATGCTGGCGATCATCGGGGTCGGATATTCGACCTTTCCGGCGACCACTTTCATCTGATCGTTGCGCTTCCCGTTTTCGAACAAAGTTAGCGTCTGATTGCCCGAATCGACGACCATGAAGCGGCCCTTGCCGGGGATCGAGCGCAGCCGCTGAAGATTAGCCAGCAGGCGCGGGTCGGGAATGGTCTGGCCGCTGGCCTTGGCCGCGGCGTAAGCGGTGTCGCGAAGCTCGGTATAGATAACGTTGGGGTTCGCGGATTCGTCGAGATAGGCGATCAGCGATGGGGCTGCCATCGCGGTCAGCAGGATCTGGTCGCCGCGACTATGCTTGGGGGCGAGATAGGGCACCTCGTAGAGCATCCCCGGGGTCGGTTTTTTCAGGATTTGTAGATATTGGACCCAGGCGAGCGACAGCGCGCGCTCGGCCGCCGCCATCGCGGCAGGGTCACCGGTCCGCGCCTGGGTGCGCGCGACCTGCACCGCACTCGCCAGCGCCAATCCGTTCTCGAGACCATCGAACGGCGAGCGCTCGAGGATCGCGACCAGGCGGTCGATGGCGGGATTGTCGGCCCCCGCCTTGAACCAGATGCTGGTGGTCGGGAAACGCTGGTAGAAAGCGCCCACTTCGATCGCCGCACTGCTCGTCGGTTGCGGCGCGGCCAGAGGTGCCGGCGCCAGAACCTGCGCCTGCACGCCCGCGATCGGGCAAGCCGCGGCGAATAGTCCCATGGTCGCCAGTACCGTCCGAAGTCGCGAGCCTGTCACTGTTTTCCCCACCTTAAATCCTTGAATCACAGTCCATTTCCGGATGAGATTTCGACCCTCATCCTGGACCCGCGAACCTGCATTGAGGATGAACCGCGGCCGTGCCGCCAGTGCGCTCCCCCAGCATTTCCCTTTTCCCCCTAAGGCCGCCCTTGTGCAAGCGCGCATGGCGCGGCTAGTCGGGCGCCAGCTTCGGATCAGCGAAAAGGGCCACGACATGGAGATCAAGAATAGCGCCGCGGTGGTGACCGGCGGGGCCTCGGGCCTCGGTGAAGCGACCGCCCGGGCATTGGCCGAGCGCGGCGCCAGGGTCGCGGTGCTCGATCGCGACGCCGAGCGCGGCGAAAAGGTCGCGAGCGAAATCGGCGGCATTTTCTGCGCGGTCGACGTGACTTCGGACGAGAAGGTCGCCGAGGCCTTCGCCAAGGCCCGCGCGGCGCACGGCCAGGAGCGCATCCTGGTCAATTGTGCGGGCGTCGCCAATGCCGCCAAGACCGTTGGCCGCGACAAGGAAACCAAGGCGGCGCGGGCCTATCCGCTCGCCCAGTTCGAGCTGGCGATCCAGATCAATCTCATCGGCACCTTCCGTTGCTGTGCGCAATCGGCGTTCGGGATGGTCGACCTCGAACCGTTGGTGGACGGCGAGAAGGGCGTGATCATCAACACCGCCTCGGTTGCGGCCGAAGACGGCCAGATCGGCCAGGCGGCTTATTCGGCGTCGAAGGGCGGGGTGCTGGCGATGGCGCTGCCGATCGCGCGCGACCTGATGGGTGAAGGTATTCGGGTCAACACCATCCTGCCCGGCGTGTTCAAGACCCCGATGGTAGCGATGATGCCACCGCAGGTGCAGGACGCGCTCGGCGCGCAGGTGCCGTTCCCCAAACGGCTTGGCCAGGCCGAGGAATATGCGCGGCTGGTGCTGTTCATGGTCGAAAATCCCTATCTCAACGCCGCCGCGGTGCGCCTCGACGGCGGGATCCGGATGGCGCCGCGTTGAGCATGGACCGCGACGCGCTGGTCCGCGACCTTGCCGAGACCGCGCGCGAGGCGGGCGAGGCGATTCTGACCATCGTCCGCCGCGGCTTCAACGTCGAGCGCAAGGGTGATTCTTCGCCGGTGACCGAGGCCGATCGGGCAGCCGAGCTGGTCATCCTCGCCGCTTTGGCACGGCTTGCGCCCGGCGTTCCGGTGATCGCCGAGGAGGAGGTCGCGGCGGGGCGCATTCCCGCGCACGGGGATACCTATTTCCTCGTCGATCCGCTCGACGGGACCAAGGAATTCATCCGCGGCGGTGACGATTATACGGTCAACATCGGCCTGATCGAGGATGGCAGCCCGACGCTTGGCGTGGTCTATTCTCCTGCCACCGCGCGCCTCCACGCCGGACGTGTCGGCGGCGGCGCGTGGCTCGACGAGGGGCAGGGGCCGCGCCCGATCCGGACCCGCGAGCGAGGGGCGACTGTGACCGCGGTGGCCTCGAAATCGCACCTCAACCAGGCGACCATCGACTATCTCGAAGCCGCGGTCGGCCAGTGCGATTACACCGCGGTCGGCTCGAGCCTCAAATTCTGTATCCTCGCCGAGGGCCGCGCTGACATCTATCCGCGCGCCGCCCCGACCAGCGAGTGGGACACCGCGGCGGGCCACGCGGTCCTGCTCGCCGCCGGGGGGCTGGTCGACGGCCCCGACGGCACTCCGTTGCGCTATGGCAAGCGCGCCTTCCTCAATCGCGCCTTCGTCGCGACCGCGGGGTGGAAGCCGATCGCGCTCGATCCCTATCTCGAGCCCTTTGCGGGCGGCGACGATTTGCCCGTGGGGGTGTGAGGCCCGGCTTTTCCGCGCGAGCGCATTTCCGGGAGTCCGATCCATTGCGGATCAAATTGCCATTCGAGACGGCTTGGTTGGCGCAATTGCATCGTCCGGACTTCGCTCCGCGTTGCAATGATCCTCCCAAGCAGCTCGGCGCGCTCCCCTTTCCGGCGCTCGATCACATCCATGCGTTCGACGATCAGCCGTGCGTCATCGAGGGCCGAGATCAGGTCGGCAAGCCACTCGGCCCGGGCCGCCGCGAACAAACCACGCATACTTGCTGCTCCAGCGCCCCGCTAACATCGTGCTTACGACCATTTGGTAACGGAATGCAGGGCGGTTGATCCGGATCGGACGAAATTCGCTCGGACTTTCCGCCAATTTGCGCCTATCCCGATCCAGCTCGGTACATGTCTTGCGGAAAGGACGTGCCCGATGGATGTTGCATGTGACGATCGAGGCCGCGTGGCCTATAATGATCTTGCGCCGCTGATTATCGCCTCGAGCAGCGCGGACGCGAACCGCCGGGCGCGCGCGTTTCTCGAATTCAGTGGCGTCCGTATCGGGGCCGAACTCCCGATCGAGGAAGTGGGTGCACGGCTCGACCAGCAGGTCGCGGCCAGCGCGGTCTGGGTTGAACTCGACGCGGACTGCGGCGGAGCGCTCGACGATTTGCTTCACCAGGTCAGTCGCGACGTCGGCGACGGACGTTATGCCGCGGTCGTTTCCACCAGCCGCGAACTGGTCGATGCGGTCGTCTCCGGCCTCGGCGACAGCGCGGTCGAGATCATCGTTGACGCCGACGAGATGGAGCGCGCCGCCGCGCTCGCGATCGCGACCAGCCAGGCCGCCATTCCGCATCGACTGTCCGATGTCGCCGCCGACCGCAGCACCGAGCAACTGCGCCAGCTGAGCTCCGAGGTCAGCCGCATCGCGGCGATGCTCTCGCGGCTGTCCGACGGCCCGTCGAATAGCCCGCGCGCCGCCCCACCGGCGGTCGATGGCGACATACCCGAGGTCGCGGTCGACAGCGTCCGCAAGATCATCCGCGCGCGCCGCCTGCGCGCCCGCTATTTTCCCGAACATCTGTTCGCCGACCCGGCGTGGGACATGCTCCTCGACCTCCTCCAGGCCGAGCTTTCCCAGCTGCGCGTTCCGGTTTCGAGCCTGTGCATTGCCGCCGCGGTCCCCGCCACGACCGCGCTGCGCTGGCTCAAATCGATGGTCGCCGAAGGGATGTTCGTGCGCCGCGCCGACCCGCATGACGGGCGCCGCGTGTTCGTCGAGCTGGCGCCCGCGACGCGAACCGCGCTGCGCCAATATTTCGCCGAACTCGATCCGCTCGCGACGATCTGATTCTTGCCGCTGCGCCGCGCCCATGGCAGGGAACCCCGCCGGGGCGCTTAGCTCAGTTGGTAGAGCATCTCGTTTACACCGAGAGGGTCGCAAGTTCGAGTCTTGCAGCGCCCACCATTCCCGTGCGTGGCCTGCCTCGGGA
>JANNDN010000033.1:0-4338 GCA_031387795.1 Sphingomonas sp. | reverse complement strand
AATTTTTTGGCGGGTTGGGGCTGGGCGACGAAGCCCATTCTTGGGGTTTCATCGGCGTGCTGGGCCGCGGGGCCCCCGAGGCCCAGGGCGTGATCGACCAATGCGATTTCATCATCGGCACCTTTTCGAAATCGGTCGGCACCGTCGGCGGTTTCTGCGTCTCCAACCATCCGAAGTTCGAGATTTTGCGGCTCGTCTCCCGGCCCTATGTCTTTACCGCCTCGCTGCCGCCCTCGGTAGTCGCGACCGCCGCCACGTCGGTCCGCAAGCTGATGCACGCCAGCGCCAAGCGCGACCATCTGTGGGAAAATTCCAAACGCCTCCACGCCGGGCTCAAGCAGCTCGGCTTCACGCTCGGCACCGACACGCCGCAATCGGCGATCATCGCGGTGATCATGCCCGACCTCGAAACTGGCGCGGCGATGTGGGAGGCGCTGCTCAACGAGGGGCTCTACGTCAATCTCGCGCGTCCGCCCGCGACCCCTGCCGGAATGACCTTGCTGCGTTGCTCGCTCTGTTCCGAGCACAGCAGCGAGCAGGTCGGCGAAATCCTCGGCATGTTCGCCGCGGCGGGCCGAGCCACGGGGTGCATCAGCTGAGCCAATCGCCCCCACGCGGCGGCTTCCGTCGGCTCTCCGACATGGCTAGACTAAAATGATGGACGACGAGCTCGAGGCCAATAATTTCGATTGGCGGCGCGGCGGTGCGGCGGCGGTCGGGCTGATCGCCGCACTCGTGCTGTTCGGCCTCGTCGTTCTCGTCAGCATGGCCAATGAAGCGCGCGAAAAGGCGCTTTCGGCCGAACGTCATGGCTATGACGTCGCGCTCGTCGTCCGCAACGTCAGCACCAACATGTCCAAGGCCGAGGCCGCGCTCGCCCGCTTCGTGCTCGACGAAAATGCGGAGAAAAGCGGCGCCATTTACTCCAACGACTGGGACATTGCGGGCTATCAGATCCAGCAACTGGGCAAGCTGATCCGCGATAAGGAGGACCAGGTCCGGCGGGTCGAGGAGCTGCGCGCGCTCTATGAGCAGCGCGGGTCCGAATTCGCGCTTGCGGCGCGCGCGACGCTCGATCGCCGCGGCCAGGCCGGCATCGGCTATTTCTACCAGGCGGGGAAATCGGACACCGGGCGCCAGGTCGAATCCAAACTCAACGAGATCATCACCAGCGAGCGTGCCTCGCTGCGCGCGAACATTGAGCAGAGCCAGATCTTCTCCGCCCAGGCGGAGCGGCTGACCGACTATCTCAGCTGGCTCGGGATTCTGGTCGGGATCGGCGCCATCTTCCTCGGCGTGGTCGCGTTCCAGGCGCTGCGGCAGAACGTCAAGGCGCGCGCCTGGGCCGAGACCGAGACTGAGCGCGCCGAGGTGCTCGAGGGCGCGGTACGCGAACGCACCCAGGCGTTGTGGGAGGCCAATCAGGCGCTCAAGGAAGAAGCCGCCGAGCGCGAAGCGGCCGAAGCGCAGCTGCGCCAGGTCCAGAAGATGGAGGCGGTCGGTCAGCTGACCGGCGGGATCGCGCACGATTTCAACAATATGCTTGCGGTCGTCGTCGGCGGCATCGATCTCGCGTTGCGCCGGCTCAACGGACCGCGCCGCGAAGTTGCCAACCATCTCAACAACGCCATGGAGGGCGCGACCCGCGCCGCCGCTCTGACCCGTCGCTTGCTGTCGTTCGCCCGGTCGGAGCCGCTGATTCCCGAAGGCGTCGACAGCGGCGGGCTCATCAACGGTATGTCCGATTTGCTCGACCGCACGCTCGGTGAGCGGGTCCGGGTCGAGGTCGCCCTCAACTCCGAAGCCTGGCCAATCTACGTCGACCCGCACCAGCTTGAAAATGCGATTCTCAATCTCGCGGTCAATGCGCGCGACGCGATGGATGGCGAGGGCCTGCTGCGCATCGCCAGCGACAATGCCCAGCTCGCCGCCAATGAAGTGGGCGACATCCAGGCCGGCGAATATGTCCGCATCAGCGTCACCGACACCGGTTGCGGAATGACTACCGACGTGGTCGAGCGGGCGTTCGAGCCGTTCTTCACGACCAAGCCGGTGGGCAAGGGCACCGGCCTCGGGCTCAGCCAGATTTTCGGCTTCGCGCACCAGTCGGGGGGCGAGGTCGGGATCGAAAGCATCGTCGGCCGCGGTACGACGGTCTCGATCTACCTCCCGCGATCCAGTGCCGCGGCGCCGATCAAGCTGCACACGGCGGCGCCGCGCAAGGAAGAGGCCGAAGCCCATGTCAGCGGCGCCCGAATCCTCCTCGTCGAGGACGACCCCAGGGTCCGCTCGGCCACCGTCGACGCGCTCGAGGACCTTGATTACGAACCCATCGCCTGCGCCAGTGGAGCCGAGGCCATCGCCCGCTTCGACGAGCAGGAGTTCGACCTCGTCATCAGCGACGTTATCATGCCCGAAATGACCGGCCCCGAGCTCATCCGCCACTTGAAAGACAACAGCCCGCGCGACTTCGCGGTATTGTTCGTCACTGGCTATGCCGGCGAAGGCGAAGCCGACGACCTGCGCAGCCACGAACTTTTGCGCAAGCCGTTCACCGTCGGTGCGCTGGCGAGCGCAGTAGCCGCCGCCCTCAACCGCCCTAGCGAACCGCCCCGGACTTCAAAAGTTTCGGCAAAAGGCTGATCGCCCCGAGCAGCGGGTAGCGCCGCTGCCATGGCTTGAGCTGGAAATCGGTCCCCGCGTGGCGGTTGATCTTCCACGCGATGTAATCTGCGCCGCCGTCGAAGGTCAGGCTCGCCTTGGCCAGCCGCACGACGGAGAGGAACTTGCCTTCGGCCCGCCGCCGCGCCCAGCCGCCGGCACCTTGGCCACGCGGGACCGCCGCGATCGCCGGCTTCGAAAAAAGCTCATAGCGCTCGGGGTCAGTATCGACGACCGATCCGGCTCGCCCCTTGCGCTCGGCGCGCAGCTCGGCGGAGTAGGTCAGGCCAAAGGCGCGCCGCCACCAGTCGAGCGGCGCTTCCCCCTCGATCCGCCCAGCCGCCCCAAGCAAGGTCGGCCCCGCCCGGCTGACCGCAGCGACGACGCGGTCGCGCGCGGTATCATCCGCCACCCACGCCAGCCGCGCTGGCTGGGCGAACCGCGCCCACACCGAGACGTTCCGCGTTTCGGGGCCGCACAGGCGCTGGAAATCCTTCTCGCTCAGCACCGCATATTTGGCGACCAGCCCGTCATGCGCGACGTGGAAGACGTTGGGCGGGATCAGCGCATTGGCGACGGCGAGCCAACGCTTGCCGTAAGCCGCGCGGTAATCGCTGACGATGAGATAGAAATCGAGCATCAGCCCGTCGAGTTCGGATTGCCTCAGGCACGAGCCGTAGAACAGCACGGCGCGGCTCGCCTGGCCGTGACGCGCCGCGATCACCGCCGCGAATTCGGACACCCGCGGATCGACGGCAAGCGCGAGTTCCCCGGCGACAAGGTCGCGAAGACTATCCGTCATTGCGAGGAGCCGCAGGCGACGCGGCAATCCAGTCGACAGGACGAAAGCTGGATTGCTTCGCTCCGCTCGCAATGACGACCGCCATGACTAGTCGCCTAGGCCGCCAGCTTGACGAACGACAAAGGATGCGCGGGACTGAGCCGGATCGGTCGGCCGGTTTCGGCGCTGAAGGTTTCGCCGTCGAGGATCATCCGCGAGCTGTCGCCGTGGATGGTGATCTCGTCTGTTTCCTCGAAATGCACGCCGCGGACGTGGCTGCGCCCAAGAGTGCCGGCCAACGCCGCGTAGAAAGCGCGCAGGACCGATCCCAGCTTCTGCTCGACCGCGATCAGCTTCAGCGCTCCGCGCCGTTCGCCGCCGAGCTCGCCCGACAGCAGCAGCTTTTCGAGCGTCGTCACCGCCATCAGCGAGAAGCGTCCGGAGGTCGCCTGTTTCTGATCGCGGACCGAGAATGCCAGCGGCTCGGGGTCGGGCGGCAGATGGCGCGACTTGGTGGGGATCAGCAGCTTGACGAAAACGGCGAGCCCGGTGAGCGCGTGGGCCAGGCCATTGGGCAGGCCGAGCGGATAAATCTTGTCGCGGCAGTAGAGCATGATGTCGGCGAGGCCCGCGCCGCCCAGGAACATGCCGATCACCGGCTTGTCGTCGAGGCCCGGCACGCCGTGCCTGAGCGCGATCAACTCGCGGGCGACGGTGTACGGCGCAAGGTCCGACTGGGCGAGCTCGATCAGCCATTCGAGCGTCTGCACCGGGTCGCCGCGAGCGCCGAGGTCGAGCGCGATGAGGTTGGTCTTGCCGCTCGGAAGCACCGCGACCGGGGGCGGATTATCGCCGAAATGACCGCCGTTGTAGAGCTCGGTCAGCGCCGCCTGGAC
>JANNDN010000031.1:0-4749 GCA_031387795.1 Sphingomonas sp. | reverse complement strand
CGAGAAGATCGTCACTCCCGGCGGCACTTTTTATGTCGACGGCGGGTCGATCCTCTACCTCATCGGCTCGACCATGGACTGGGTCGAGGACGACTTTGCCGCGGGCTTCACCTTCGCCAATCCCAATGCCACCGGCAGCTGCGGCTGCGGCGAGAGCTTCACCGTCTGAAACTCGCTTTGGCGGTCGCCTCGCGCGCTGCTATGCTGGGCCGTCCAAGGAGGTTGAAGATGAGTCTGCTCAGCCTGATCGTCATGGTGGCATCCTTCCCGGCGACCGCGAACCAAAGCCACGCTTTGCCGCCCGGCCGCAATGCCGCGGAATGCCCGCGAACAACCAGCCACCAAGCCTTCGACCGCAACCGCAGGATTGCTCCGAAAAAGCTCGGCGAGCTACCGCCCGCCAACGCCTATAGCGCGGTCTATCGTCTGGTCGGCGGGTGCGAGGTGCCGGTCGTCGTCCGCTATGGAGTCGGCGGCCGCTAGAAGCCCAAAGTGAATCGGAGCGCGGCGCCGATGTCGTCGGCGGCGGCCTGGATGTGGCCCGGCTGACGGCGGTAGAAGACGTTGCCTCCGACCCACGCCCGATCCCGCCACAACATCGAGCCATAGCTGACCTCGCCATCGATCTCGCGGCCCTTGGGAGCCAGCGACAGGGTCGAATAACTGCTCGTCGCGGTGCCGCTGGCATAATCGTAACCGGTCGGGAGCATCATCGCGAACCCGCCCTTTTCGACCCTCAGCGGCTGCGACACGCGCAGGCCGAAGCGGTCGCGCGACCCGAAGATGCCGCTCTTGGCGAAATCGACCGCGTAAGCGCCGGCCTGGAAACGGCCGCTGCTGAAGCTGGTCCAGCCGCGCCGCGCGGTCAGGCCGGCAGTGAAGCCGCGCCCGAACTCGTGCCGCGCTTCGGCATCGACGAACAGGCTGTTCGAGCCGCCGCCGCCGAGCACGTCGCTGATCCGACCGCCGAGCATCGACTGCTTCTCGTCGAGGCGGGTCATGCCGAGGCTGAGGCGGCTTGGCCCGAACGCACGATCGAGCGCGATCGAGGTCGAGCGATAGGGTGAGCCGGTGGCGCTGGTGCGAACGTCGTTCCACACGCTGCCGCTCTCGCCCGAGACGGTGACCCCGACCGAGCCGACTTCGCGGCGCAAAGCGATGCTGCCGCCGCGTTTCGCGGTGAACCCGGGGTCGGCGACGACGTCGCGGGCGACGAGGAAGCCACCCACGCCGGCTCCCGAGAGCCGCCGCTCCATCGCCTTGGACCCTTCCGCGAAGCCGAAGGCGATCGCGGTCTTGTCGTCGATTCGCGCGACAGCCGAACCGGCCACAAGCCGTGACCGCGACTGATCCTCGGGACCGATCGCGGTGGTCTCGAGCGAGAAGCCGAGCGGCTGGTCGCGCCGCTCGCGCACCGTCATTGCGACGCTGACCGGCCCGGCGCTGACCGCGGCGAAGCGCAGATCGTTGCGCAGCGACTTTGCCAACGGGCTTGCCGCTTCCGCCTGGCGCAGCGTTCGGGCGAGGTTGAGCACGTAGGCGCGGTCGTAGCCGTCGAGGATCACCGCCCCCAACGTCCCCTGCTCCCCGGCGTCGCCCGAAGCCTCGGGCAAATCGCCGTTCTCGACCACGCTCACCGCTTCGCGGCTGTCGGCCATCGCCGTCGTCCCGATTGGCTGGAATGCGCGGCCGAGGTTGAGCCGTCCGCGGCCGAAGATCGAATCGACCCCGGCGAGCCCAAGATCGTCGGCGCTCGAGAACAGGATTTCGACGATCTGCTTGCCGCTGAGATTCGGAAAGGCCTGCGCAAGGAGCGCCACCGCGCCGGTGATGGTGGGCGCGGCAAAGCTCGTCCCCGTCCACAGATATTCCTGACCGTCGGCACCGGGCGCGCGATCGCGATAGCCGAGCGCGGTCAAATAGAAATCGGCACCGTTGCCGGCCTTGTTCGAGAAATCGGACAGCAGGTTGGGATCGATCGTCCCACCGGCTCCGGCGACGCCGACCGACCCGGCAATGATGACCATGCCCGCGAAATTGGTCGCCGGAGAGAGCGCGAAAGGATCGGGGTTGTTGCCGTTTGCCGTCGCTCCGTCATTGCCCGCGGAAATGACCAGGATGATGCCTGCCCGGACCGCATCCTGCATCGCGGCGAGCAATTGCTGACTGGGCGCCGATCCGCCGAGCGAGAGGTTGATGACCCGCACCCCGGCGAGCCGCGCGGCGTCGATGCCCGCGGCCACCGCATTGTCGTTGAACTGGCAGCCGTCGGCGCCCGCGCACGATCCGGGATCGTCGGCGCGCAGATTGACGATGGTGGCGTCGAACGCGACCCCCATCGTGCCCGAACTGTTGCGGCCCGCCGCGGCGACAGCGGTAACCGCGGTGCCATGCCCGTCGTCGTCGCTGACGCCGCGATTGCCGGCGACGTCGCCGCTCGCCGGATCGACCCGGCCGGCAAACTCGGCGAGGCTCGCGTTGAGGCCGCTGTCGACCACGCCGATCTTGATTCCCTTGCCGGTCGCGCCGGCATTGTAGGCCGACAGCGCGTCGGCAGCGACGGCGTAGTTCGATGCGCGATACTCAGCCGTGTCGAACGTTGAGGGTGGCGGAGGTGGCGGCGGCGGAGGTGGGGGAGGCGGCGGCGGGGGTGGCGGCGGCGGGGGAGGTGGCGGCGTGACCACAGGTGGTGGCGGGGTCGATTCGACTCCTCCGCCTCCGCCGCCGCCGCCGCCGCACGCGCTCAGGCTGCCGGCGATGAATACCGCCCCGACGGCCGCTCCAATGGCCTTCTTGTTCACTTGTCCCTCCACCCAAGCCGCTGAATTCACGCGGCTTTCCAACTCGGACTATGCCGTTGAAAATCTTTCAATTTCCTGAAGAGGGCGATCGGGCTAGGGCTGCTCGGCAGTGATCAAAGCCCCCTTTTCCAACATCCGCGACTGGATCTTCGATCTCGACAATTGCCTTTACCCGGCGTCGACGCGGCTGTTCGACCTGATCGACGAGCGCATGGGGGCCTACATCCAGCGGTTGCTCGATGTGGACCCGATCGAGGCGCGGCGGGTGCAGAAAATGCATTTCCACGGGTCGGGCACGACGCTCGCGGGTCTGATGAAACATCACGACGTCGACCCGCGCGATTTCATGACCGACGTCCACGACATCCCGCTCGACCGGATCGTCCCCGACGACCGCCTGGCGCGCTCGCTGGCGCGGCTTCCGGGGCGCAAATTCGTCTACACCAACGGCGACGCCAATTATGCCTGGCGCGTGCTCGACCGACTGGGGATCGCCGCCGAGCTCGATCATATGCACGATATATTCGCCGCCGACCTCAGACCCAAGCCCGAGAGCCACGGCTATCGCAAATTGCTCGACCAGTTCGAGATCGACCCGGCAAATGCGCTGATGGCCGAGGACATGGCGCGCAATTTGCGGCCCGCCAAGGCGCTCGGCATGACCACGGTGTGGATCGACAATGGCTCCGAACGCGGTAGTCACGATTTTTACCCCGATTTCGTCGATGTGCGCGTCGGCAATCTCGGCGAATGGCTCGAATCGATTGTTGGAGACGAGGAATGACCACTGAGCTCGAACAAGCGATCGAACGGGCCTGGGACGACCGCAATTCGATCGGGCCCGACACTGGCGGCGCGGTCCGCTCGGCGGTCGACCAGGCGCTCAACCTCCTCGATTCGGGTCAGGCGCGGGTGGCCGAGCCGGGCGAAGATGGCTGGACCGTCAACCAGTGGCTCAAAAAGGCCGTGCTGCTCTCGTTCCGGCTGAACCCGATGGAGCGGATTGCGGGCGGGCCGGGCGGCGGCTTCTGGTGGGACAAGGTGCCGTCGAAATTCGCCGACTGGGGCGACCAGGAGTTCGCCGGCGCCGGCTTTCGCGCGGTGCCGGGCGCGATCGTCCGCCGCGGCGCTTTCATCGCCCCTGGAGCGGTGCTGATGCCGAGCTTCGTCAATATCGGCGCGCGGGTCGGCGAAGGCACGATGGTCGATACCTGGGCCACGGTCGGGAGCTGCGCCCAGATCGGCTGCAACGTCCACATCTCGGGCGGGACCGGGATCGGCGGCGTGCTCGAACCATTGCAGGCCGGCCCGGTGATCATCGAGGACGATTGCTTCATCGGCGCGCGCAGCGAGGTCGCCGAGGGGGTGGTGGTCGAACGCGGCGCGGTGATCTCGATGGGCGTGTTCCTCGGTGCCTCGACCAAGATCGTCGACCGGTCGTCGGGCGAGGTCATTTATGGCCGGGTGCCCGCTTATTCGGTGGTCGTCCCCGGCACCCTTCCGGCCAAGGACGGCGGCCCGAGCCTCGCCTGCGCGGTCATCGTCAAGCGCGTCGACGAGCGCACCCGCTCCAAGACCAGCATCAACGAGCTGCTCCGCGACTGATAAGCAGGGCTTATTGCCCGAAGCCGAGCATTTGTTGGCGGATATGGCCGCGCGGGCCGTAACTCCGCCCTATGAAACCGTCCGCCCCAACCGAGTTCGAGCGCAATTGCGCGGACGCCGCGGGCGCGCCTGATGTCTATTCGGGCGCGATGATCCACACGCAAATGGACCGCGGCGACTGGGCCATATTGGCTTCGCTGGCGCTGATCTGGGGCGGCGCGTTCGTGTTCATCGGGGTCGCGGTCAGTCACGTCGATCCGCTGACCTACGTCTGGCTCCGGCTGACCATCGCCGCCGCGGCCATGTGGTCTTTCCTGGCGTGGCGGGGGCAGGGCCTCGGCCT
>JANNDN010000013.1:0-4816 GCA_031387795.1 Sphingomonas sp. | reverse complement strand
TTAACCCCGCGGCTCTCGCGCTGGCCGGTGCCGAGGACGAGCAGACGCCCGTCCTCTTCGAGCCTTGCGATCATCGCGCAGACCTTCGACGAGCCGATATCGAGCGCGGCGATAAGCTTCTGTTCGGTGGGCGCGGCCATGGCTAACCTTGCTCGCCTGGCGGATCGGCCGGAGCGGGTGCGGGTTCGGCGGGCGGCGGAATGGGCGCGGGCGCCGCGCTCGGCTTGGGTTCGGGTGCGATCGGCTCGCCGGGGGCGCGGGGCAGCCGCGCCACCATCTTGCCCGGGATGCGCAAATCGTAGCGCAGGATCCCGCGGCCGAGCAGCCCGGTCGACTTGTCGAGCTTTGCGAAACGCTCGAGCGCCTTGGTCGCCGGCTCCGCGCCCTCGGGCAGCGCGAGCGTCTCTCCCGAGGCAAAATTGAGGTCCCAGCGACGGCCCCCGACCCAGGTCGCGGACACCAATTGCGGCCGCAGCGTCGGCACTGGCTCCATCAGCGAATGAAGCGCGAGCGACTGGCGATTGGCTCCGGGCCCGATGAGCAAGGGCAAATCGGGCATTTTGGTGATCGGCACCCGGTCGAGGACCACGCCCTCGGCGTCGATCAGCGCCAGCTGGCCGCGGTTCTGCCACAGCGCCGCGGGCACGCGCTCGACGATGTCGATGACCAAGGTATCGGGCAGCCGCCGCAGCACGCGCGCATCCTTGACCCAGCCCTGGCGGAGCAATTGCTGGCGGATCGCGTCGACGTCGATCAGCGCCTGCGAGGCGGGTGTGCCCGCGCCGCGGGCAGCGGCCCGGCTGAGCTCGGCGGTGACTGCGGCGTCGATCGGTGCGCGGTCCATGTGATCGAGCCCCGAAATGCGATAGCCGCTGACGGTGAAGCCGGCGCGCCCGACCGCGATCCCGGCGGCGCGCTGAGCCTGGGCGGGGATATCGAGCGCGATCAGGACGAACAGGCCCGTCACCAGCAGAAACAGGGCGAACGCCAGGCCCGCGACCTTGTTCGCCTTGGCCTCGCTGACCGGGAGCCGGTTCGCGATTTTCCTCGGCACGGCTACCTTGCGGGATCTGCGCGGCTGGCCCCGCGCGGCCCCTCCCCGCCGAACGTGCGCGGCGCTCATTCGCGGACTTTCTTGGCAAGCGCCTCGGCGATCAGCCGCTCGACCAGTTCGCCATAATCGATGCCCTTGGCCCGCGCCTGTTCGGGCACCAGGCTGAGCGGGGTCATCCCCGGCTGGGTGTTGATTTCGAGCAGATAGAGGCCGGCTTCGCCTTGCTCCTCGTCCCAGCGGAAGTCGGAGCGCGACGCGCCCTTGCAGCCGAGCAATTGGTGCGCGCGCGCCGCCATGTCCATCATCGCCGCGGCAATCGCTTCGGGCACGTCCGCCGGGCAGACGTGAACCGTGCGGCCGTCGGTATATTTGTGCTCATAGTCATAGAAGCCGTTGTCGATCTTGAGCTCGGTCACCGCCAGCGCCTCGCCGTTCAGCACCGCGACGGTCAGTTCGCGCCCCTTGATGAAGGGCTCAGCGAGAAGCTCGTCGAACTCGTCCCACGGACCCGGCACGTCGCGCCCGATAGGGTTGCCGTAATTGCCGTCCGCGGTGACGATCGCGACTCCGACCGACGAGCCCTCGTTGACCGGCTTGACCACATAAGGACGCGGCAGCGGGTCCTCGCGGTGGAGGCTCTCGCTGACGACCATCTTGCCCTTGGGCATGCGGACCCCGTGCGGCACCAGCACCGCCTTGGTCAGCTCCTTGTCAATTGCGACCGCGGAGGTGGTGCAGCCGCTGTGGGTATATTTGAGCCCCATCAGGTCCATCATGCCCTGGACCGTGCCGTCCTCGCCCGGAGTCCCGTGGAGCGCGTTGAAGACCACATCGGGCTTGAGTTCGGCGAGCCGCGCGGCCACGTCGCGGTCCATGTCGAGCGTGGTCACGTGGGTCCAGCCGCGCGCGCGCAGCGCCTCGGCGACGCCCTTGCCGCTCGACAGCGACACCTCGCGCTCGTTCGACCAGCCGCCCATCAGGACGACGATGTGGATGCTCTTGTTCATTGCCGGCCGACCCGTTGGATTTCCCACTCGAGGAGAATGTTGGACCTGGCCTCGACGCGGGCCCGGACTTCCTCGCCCAGCCCCTCGATCTCGGCGCTGGTCGCATTGCCGAGATTGAGAAGGAAATTGCAATGCTTCTCGCTGACCTGCGCGCCGCCTATCGCAAGACCGCGGCAGCCGGCCTCGTCGATCAGCCGCCAGGCCTTGTCGCCCGGCGGATTCTTGCAGGTCGAGCCGCCGGTGCGGCTGCGCAGCGGCTGGCTCTCCTCGCGTCTGGCGGCGATGCGGTCCATCTCGGCCTGGATGTCGGCGGGCTCGCCCGACTGGCCGGTGAGGGTCGCGGAAACGACCACCGCGCCCTCGGGCAGTTCGCTGTGGCGGTAGGAATAGCCGAGGTCGGCGTTGGACAATGTCACCAGCTCGCCCGAGCGCAGGACGACCTCGCACTCGACCAGCACTTCGCTGGTCTCGCGGCCATAAGCACCGCCGTTCATGCGCACGAAGCCGCCGACCGTGCCGGGGATCGAGCGGAGAAATTCGACGCCCGCAATGCCCTGGTCGCGGGCGGTCGATGACACCAGGATCCCGCTCGCACCGCCGCCGCAGCGCAGCACCAGCGGCTCGGGGGAGACAACCTTGGAGAATGGCTTGCCGAGGCGAACCACCACCCCGGGAACCCCGCCATCGCGGACGATGAGGTTGGAACCGAGGCCGAGCGCCATCACCGGCACTGTGGGGTCGAGATCGGCGAGAAAGGCCTGCAGGTCGGCCACGTCCGCAGGTTCGAACAGCCACTCGGCGGGGCCTCCACTTTTGAACCACACGAGGGGGGCGAGCGGGGCGTTGGGGGTCATTCGGCCACGCACGGAACCCTCCGTCACTTCCGCTCCCTCTTTTCGCAGATGCCGTCGGCGACCTTCCCCGCCCATTTGGTGATGTCGCCCGCGCCCATGCAGATGATCATGTCGCCCTCGGCGGCGAGGTCGCGGAGCACGGTGCACAATTCGTCGAGGTCGGCGACCGTCCGCGCCATTCGGTGGCCGTGGGCGCGCAAGCCTTCGGCGAGCGCGGCGGCGTCGATGCCTTCGATCGGCTCCTCGCCCGCGGCATAGACCGGCGCAACGAACACCACGTCGGCATCGTTAAAGGCGTTCTGGAACTCTTCCATCAGATCGCGCAGTCGGGTGAAGCGGTGCGGCTGGACGAGCGCGATGACCCGCGCTCCGCCGCTGCCATCGCCGCTCGCGGACCGCGCCGTCGCCGCCTCGCGCGCCGCCGACAGCACCGCCTTGATCTCGGTCGGGTGGTGGGCATAATCGTCGATGATCAGCGCCCCGTCGACTTCGCCGACTTTGGTGAAGCGCCGCTTGACCCCGTCGAACTTCTCGAATCCGCGGCGGATGGAATCGTCGTCGAGGCCGAGCTCGATCCCGACCGCGATCGCGGCCAGCGCATTCTGGACATTGTAGCGGCCCGGCATGGGCACGTGGATTGCTGCGATCGTCCGCCGCTCGCCGTCCTTGCCCAGCACCATCGCATCGAAACGCGTGCCGGCGACATCGGGCGCGACATTGTCGGCGCGAACGTCGGCAAGCGCGGAAAAGCCGTAGGTGACGATGCGGCGGTCGCGGATCCGGCCGATGATGTTCTGGACCTCGGCATGGTCGACGCACAGCACCGCGAGCCCGTAAAAAGGCACGTTCTCGATGAACTCGACGAAGCTGTCCTTGACCTTGTCGAAGCTGCCGTAATGATCGAGGTGCTCGGGATCGATGTTGGTGACGACCGCGATATCCCCGTCGAGGCGGAGGAAGCTGCCGTCGCTCTCGTCGGCCTCGATCACCCACCAGTCGCTTTTGCCCAGCCGCGCGTTGGAGCCATAGCGGTTGATGATCCCGCCGTTGATGACGGTCGGGTCGATCCCGCCGGCGTCGAGCAAAGCCGCGATCATCGAGGTGGTGGTGGTCTTGCCGTGCGTTCCCGCGACCGCGACCGCTTTTTGCATCCGCATCAATTCGGCGAGCATTTCGGCGCGGCGGACCCGTGGCAGGCGCTTTTCGGCTGCGGCCGCGACCTCGGGATTGCTGTCCTTGATCGCGGTCGAGCAGACGACCACCGCGGCATCGCCAAGATTGTCCGCCTCGTGACCGATCGTCACCGGAATGCCCGCCTTGCGCAATTTCTCGACGACGTAGGAATCGGCGACGTCCGAACCCTGCACGCGATAGCCGAGCTGGTGCATGACCTCGGCGATCCCCGACATGCCGATGCCGCCGATGCCGATGAAATGGATCGTCCCGATGTCCGTGCCCAAAGCTTTCATCATTGAAAGCGTCCTGACAAAAAGCGTGCGTTCATCATGCCGGAACTCCTCTCGCCGGACCGACCGCCGCCCGGCGCGGCTTGCGGCCGACCGCCGCAGGAGCGGCGCCGCCGGCGACCCGCTCGACCAGATCGGCGAGATCGCTCGCCGCATTGGGTCGGCCGACGGTAAGCGCCCGGGCCGCGGCATTGTCGAGCGCTTCGGGATCCGCCGCCATCGCCTCGATCTGACGCGCCAGCCGGTCGGGCGTGAACAGATCCTCGCGGATCGCGCGGGCGCCGCCGGCGTCGACCATTTCGCGCGCGTTGGCGGCCTGATGATCGTCGGTGGCGGCGGCGTAGGGAATGAGGATCGCGGGGCGCCCGGCCGCGCTCAATTCGGCGATGGTCGAGGCGCCGGCGCGACCGATGACGAGATGCGCGTCGGAGAGCT
>JANNDN010000010.1:0-9473 GCA_031387795.1 Sphingomonas sp. | reverse complement strand
GGCTCGGTGATCGCGGCGCTGATCCTCGACCAATATGTCGGGCTGACCGGCGCCGATGCGGTATTCGGACTGCTAATCGCGGCATGGCTGTTGTGGGGGGCCTGGTCATCGTCGAGCGAGGCCTTGAACCAGCTGATGGACCGCGAATGGCCCGAAGACGCGCGCGCTATATTCCTCGCCGCGGCGCGCGAATATCCCGAACTTGCCGGCCTCCACGATTTGCGCACACGCAGCAGCGGTATCCACCGCTTCGTCCAGTTCCATGTCTGGGTGCCGGGCGACTGGACGGTGCGCGAGGCGCACGACCGGCTCGACCGGGTCGAGGAGTCGCTTCAAGCGCGCTTTCCGGACACTGAAATCCTGATCCACGTCGATCCCGAGGGCCAGACCGACCGGGCAACCCTGCTGCCCGAGGCGATCACCGAAAGCGCCGATTAGGTCGGGTCGGAGGCCTGCGCGGCGATTCGCAACAATTGCAGCGCCCGATCGAGCGCTTGGAGCTGGTCATGATGTCGCGCGATAACCAGTGCATCGTCGGCGAGCGCGCCTTCGAGTTCCTCGAGCAAAGTGATCGCTGTCTTTATCTTGCCGCGGTTCGACACCGCCGGCGGATGGCTTGGGTCGGATGAAGGCCGCCGCCCGACATCGATATCCTGCCGCGCTTGATGGACCAGAGCATCGACCTGCTGCTGATGCTTCGGAGCAAGTCGGGACATCCATTCGGCGACGTCGATCGGCGCCTTGAACGACACGCCGCACTGGTTGCCGCTCACCCACATCGATCGGGCCGAAACGCGCAAATGCGCACGGACCAGTTCGAATTGGTCGCCGGGCGCGGGCAGTATCGCGCCTTCCAGCAAAGCCCCGTCGCGCGACATGTTGCGGATTCGAACCGGCTGCACGCGATTGTTTGAAATGCAGGTCCCGGTGACGAACATCGCGGTTCGCGGACCCTGGCGCAGGTCCGAGTCATGTTCCGTCTCCGCCGGCGGGTCGAGATCGGGGCTTATTTTCGCGTTCGAAGTCATGAGTCAGGCTGGTTTATGCGCCATTAGTAAAGAATCTGGCTACGTTCGGGCGGGTTCAAGCCATCTCGGATATTTTTGCCGCGACGGTCTCGGCGATCACCCCGCCGCCGAGCACCCGCGCACCGTCGTAGCAAACTGCCGCCTGGCCCGGCGCGACCCCGAATTCGGGCGAAGCGAAGCGGATCCACTCGCCGTCGCGGACGGCCGGCACCGGCGGCGCCAGCGAACGCACCTTGACCGCGATGTCGCGCTGGCCCTCGCCCAGCCAGTTCCAATCCTCGACCCGCATCGCGTCCACCGCCAGCGCGCGCCGCGGTCCGACGACCACGCGGCGCCCGGCGGGTTCGATGCGCACGACATAGAGCGGCTCGGATTGACCGCCGACATCAATCCCGCGGCGCTGGCCGACGGTAAAATGGACGACGCCACGGTGCTTGCCGAGGATTTGCCCGGCAAGGTCGACGACCTCCCCAGGCTCGTCGGTTTCGGGCCGCAGCCGCTTGATCAGACTCGCATAATCGCCGTCGGGAACGAAACAGATATCCTGGCTGTCGGGCTTGGCCGCGACCTCGAGCCCGATGTCGGCGGCGATTGCCCGCACCTCGGGCTTGGGCATGGCGCCCAATGGAAAGCGCAGAAACTCGAGCTGGTCGGCGGTGGTGCCATAGAGGAAATAGCTCTGGTCGCGGCGCGGATCGGCACCCGTCCACATCTCCGCTCCGTTCGGACCCACCCCCCGCCGCACATAATGGCCGGTGGCGAGACAGGTCGCGCCGAGCTCGCGCGCGAAAGCGATCAGATCGACGAACTTGACCCCCTGATTGCACGCCGCGCACGGCACCGGGGTGCGGCCGCGGGCATATTCGTCGGCGAAGCGCTCGATAACGCCCTCGCGGAAGCGGCTTTCGTAGTCGAGCACGTAATGCGCGATCCCCAGCCGGTCGGCGACCGTCTTGGCATCGTAAATGTCCTGACCCGCGCAGCACGCGCCCGAGCGCTTCGCGGCTTCGCCATGGTTATAAAGCTGGAGCGTGACCCCGATCACCTCGGCGCCGGTGCGCGCGGCGAGCGCGGCCGCGACCGAACTGTCGACGCCGCCCGACATGGCGACAAGGATGCGGGCATCACCCGCTGGGCGGCCAAGCTGGAAATCGATGGTCATTGAAGTGCTCTGGCGCTCGTCTTTACCCGAATTTCACGCCTCGCAGCTAGAGCGGTTGCAACGGCAACAGGACAAGGACCGGCTTTTGGCCCGTCACGAAGCAGATTTCAGAGCGGTGGCGGAGGCCGAACTCGAGGCCAGCGAGCTGCGTGGACTGAGCCCCGATCCCGACCGCGCCGAGACACTGGCCCGACTTCTCGCCGGGGGCGCGGACTGGACCGAGGCGGTCAAGGCGCTGGGCGGCGCGTTCGCCAGCGAACCAGGGTTAAGGGATCTTAAGCGGGATATAGCGGAGCGTTAACCAGCAGGCTTCAGAATATCTTTAATGCGGCGGCGTTAAACCGAACCGTCAAGCGTGATCAGACAGGTGTATGCGAACGATGCTCGAGAATCAGAAATTCAGGCCGGCCCAGGTCATTGGTCCGCTCGGCGAGCCACTGACCATTGCCAGCCTGCCTCCGCCCGACACCACCCGTTGGGTCGTGCGGCGCAAGGCCGAGGTGGTCGCCGCGGTTGCCGGCGGGCTGCTGTCGGTCGACGAGGCGTGCGCGCGCTACACGCTCAGCCTCGAGGAATTTACCAGCTGGCAGCGCGCGATCGACCGCAGCGGAATGCCCGGCCTCAGGGTCACCCGGATCAAGCATTACCGCGAGCAATACGAGCGCCAGCAACGCTATTGAATCGGGCGTTAAGCCCTTGATCCAGTGTCGGTTTGTCGACATTAGTGGATAAGTTCGACCAAAAACTGGACAGAACCCTCCGAATCCGGAACAACCGTCGCGCATCGCGCGTCTGTGATGCCGGAAGGCCGCTGCTACTGCCTGCGGCTTCGAAACAGGAGGGAATGCTCATGGGAATTATCGTCTGGTTGATCGTCGGCGGCGTGTGCGGCTGGCTGGCGAGCATGATCATGCGCACCGACGCGCAGCAAGGTGTCGTTCTCAATATCATCGTCGGTATTATCGGCGCTGCTCTGGCCGGCTTCCTGCTCGGCGGCGGTGCTTCTCTGAACAACAACATTACGATCGAGAGCTTCCTTTATTCGCTTCTCGGCGCGGTCGTCCTCCTGGCGATCGTCAATCTCGTACGTCGCGGCTCGGTACGGTAACGACCAGCGCGTCGATTCAATAAGAAAGGCCGCGCGGCATCAAGTCGCGCGGCCTTTTTTGTGTCCGTCCTCCCCGAGCTTGCTCGGGGAGGTGGCACGCGAAGCGTGACGGAGGGGGCCCTTCGCCAGCTTCGCTGGTCCCCCTCCCCTGCAAAAGCAGGGAAGGAATAAGTTACTGAAGCTCGAACACCATCGCCATCTGGATCTGGACCTTCTGTTCGCCCGGATCGATCTTGGTGCTGGCATCGGCCGCCTCGGTGCGCATCATCATCGGCTGCGGCGGCGCGTAATTGCTCCCGCTCTCGCTCACCGACACCACCCGAACAACCCGCAGGCCCAACGAACGCGCGTAGAAATCGGCGCGGGCGCGGCCGGTGGCGATGGCGCGTGCCCGCGCCTCGTCGAGCGCCGCTTCGGGCTTGTCGATGGTCAGCGTCGGCCCGTTGATGCTGTTGGCACCCTCGGCCACCAGCGCATCGAGAATCTCCCCGGCATTGGCGATGTCGCGGAAGCGCACATTCAGCTGGTTGCTGGCATTATATCCGGTGAGCCGCGGCGGCTTGTTATTCTCATAGGCATAATCGGGATTGAGGCTGATGTTGCTGGTCTGGATGTCGCGGTCGGCGACCCCGGCCCTGGTCAGCGCCGCCCGGACCCGCGCCATGCGGTTGGCCGCCTGCTGCAACGCCGAGCGGGCAGTCGTGGCGCGGGTGACCACGCCCGCGCTGATCACGGCGACGTCGGGCACCCGCGTCACCTCGCCGGTGGCGTTGATGTCGAGCCGGGTCCCGGCGATCGTCTGGGTGATGCTCGCCTGCTGCGCGGCGGCGGGCGCGGAGAGCGCGGTCGCGCCGAGCAAGGCGGCGGCAATGAAAGCGTGTTTCATGGGCAAAGTCCTTTGTCGTTCGTCAAATCGGGGCGATCATTGCTGCCCCGCAATGGCTTCAGGCTGAACGGGCCGTCCTGCCGCGGTTCAGCCGCGCCGGCGAGCGATCAGGCGATAAACGAGCAGCAACAGGAAAGCGCCGACGATCGCGGCCACGAACCCCGCGCCCTCGCCGGTCGTGTACCAGCCAAGCTCCCGACCCAGCCAGCCTGCGAGCAGCGCACCCGCGACGCCCAGCAGAATGGTGATGATGCACCCGCCCGGGTCGCGCCCGGGCATCAGCAGTTTGGCGATCGCACCGGCGATTCCGCCGATCACGATCCAGCCGATGATGCCGTAATTTTCCATATTTTCGTCCCTTCCCTGTTCAATCCTCGCCCGCCGCGACCATATCCGTTTTTTCAACGCCGGTATCCGGACGACGCCGATTGGTCGAATAATGCTGTTGCAACTCGCCGCCAATCGCTTTGGTTGCCCAAGGTGCCTTATTGGGTTAATACAGCTGGCCGACCTCGCTTGATTCGACTGGAACCATGAACCGCGAAACCACCATAGAAGGGTCCGACACGCTGGTAATCGTCGACGATTCGCGCCGCCGCCGGCGGATGCTGATCCTTGGCCTGGCCGCTCTCGCGCTGGCGATCCTGCTCGCCTTCTTCCTGTTCGGGGGCAAGGAAGCGCCGCCTCCGCCCGATGCCGCCAGCCAGGCGCCGACGGTGTCGGTGATCGTTCCGGGCCGGACCGATGTCGCCCGCGTCATCACCGCTTCTGGCGCGCTCGCCGCCCGCCGCGATCAGCCGGTCGGGGTGGCCGGTCAGGGCGGCCGCGTGACCAGCGTCCGGGTCGACGCCGGCAGCTGGGTCGGCGCCGGCCAGGTCCTCGCCGTGATCGACCGCTCGGTCCAGTCGCAGCAGGCGGCTCAGCTCGGCGCGCAGGTCGAGGCCGCGCGCGCCAACGCCGCCCTCGCCCAGTCCAATTACGACCGCGCGCTGGCGCTCAAGGACCGCGGCTTCGTCTCCAAGGCCGAACTCGATGCCAAGAAGGCCAATCGCGATTCAGCCAATGCTCAAGTGCGCGTTGCCCAAGCCCAGCTCGGCGCCGCGCGCGCGCAAATCGGCCAGCTCAACATCCTCGCCCCCACCGCCGGCTTGATCCTCGAGCGCAATCTCGAGGTCGGGCAGGTCGTCAGCTCCGGCTCCCCCGCTCTGTTCCGGCTCGCCAGCGGCGGCGCGGTCGAGATGCGCGCCGAGCTTCCGCAACAGGATCTCGCGGTGGTTCGCGTGGGGATGCCGGCGACGGTCACCCCGCTCGGCTCCGACCGCAAATTCTCGGGCTCGATCTGGCAGGTGTCGCCGACGATCGACCCGCAGACCCGCCAGGGCCAGGTCAAGATCGCCATTCCCTTCGACACCGCAATCCGTCCCGGCGGCTTCGGCGAAGCGCGCATCGTCGCCGGTCAGACCACCGCCCCGGTGCTCCCGCAGAGCGCGGTGATGAGCGACGCGCGCGGCAATTATGTCTATGTCATTGGCAAGGACAACAAGGCCATCCGGCGCGCGGTCCAGGTCGGCCCGGTGCAGGATCAGGGCGTGACCATCATCTCCGGGCTGAGCGGTCAGGAAGCGGTGGTCGAGACCGCCGGGCCGTTCCTCAACGCCGGTCAGCTGGTCCGCCCCAAGCGCACCGTCGCCAAGACCCTGCGCCGATGACCGCGCGGCTGGTCGGGCGATGAACTTCCGCAACATCTCCTCCTGGTGCATCCGCAACCCGGTGCCGCCGATCGTCCTCTTCGCCGGGCTCCTCCTGGCCGGGATCGTCGCGTTCTTCGAGATGGACGTCACCAACTTCCCCGACATCGAATTTCCCGCGGTCGAGGTCACCGTCTCCCAGCCCGGCGCCGCGCCGAGCGAGATGGAGAACCAGATCACCCAGCGGATCGAGGCCGCGATCCGCAGCGTCGAGAACGTCGAGGAGATCAACTCCAGCCTGCGCGAGGGCTTCAGCTCGACCCAGGTGAGCTTCCACATCGGCACCCCGCTCGACCGCGCCACCGACGACGTGCGCACCGCTATCGCCCAGATCCGCAGTGACCTGCCCGACGGCATCCTCGAGCCGCAGGTCGAGCGCATGCAGAACAATGACGGCGGGGAGCTCAGCTTCATCGCCGCCGAGACGACCGCCATGACGCTCGAGCAATTGAGCTGGTACGTCGACAACGAGGTGTCGCGCCGCTTGCTCGGGGTCGAGGGCATCGGCGCAGTGACGCGCGAGGGCGGGGTCGATCGCCAAATCCGGATCGAGCTCGATCCGGTGGCTCTGCGCTCCCAGGGAATCACCGCCGCGCAGGTCAACCAGCAGCTCCGTCAGACCAATGTCAACGCTTCGGGCGGGCGCACCGAACTCGCCGGGTCGGAGCAGACCGTGCGAGTCATCGGCAGCGCGACCGACGCCTATGCGCTCGGCCAGACCCAGATTTCGGTCGCCGGCGGGCGGGTGGTGCGGCTGGCCGACCTCGGCTCGGTTTCGGATTCGACCTCTGAATTGCGCTCCGAAGCGGTGCTCAACGGCAAGCCGGTGGTGAGCTTCAACATCAAGCGTGCGCGCGGCGCGTCGGACCTCGCCGTCTATGAACTGGCATGGGATCAACTGCGCCAGATCGAAAAGGACAATCCCAAGGTCCACTTCGTCGAGATCGCCAACACCGTCAATTACACCCGCAACCAGTATGACAGCTCGATGCTGGCGCTGATCGAGGGCGCGATCCTGGCGGTGCTGGTGGTGTTCCTGTTCCTGCGCGACATCCGCGCCACGCTCATCTCCGCGGTTGCCATTCCGCTCTCCGCGATCCCCGCTTTCTGGTTCATGGGGATGATCGGGATCAACCTGAACTTCCTCTCACTGCTCGCGCTCGCCTTGGTTGCCGGGGTGCTGGTCGACGACGCCATTGTCGAGATCGAGAATATCGTCCGCCACATGCGCATGGGCAAATCGGGCTATCAGGCGTCGATCGCCGCCGCCGACGAGATCGGCCTGGCGGTCCTGGCCACCACCATGGCGATCATCGCGGTGTTCCTGCCGGTCGCGCTGATGCCCGGCATCTCGGGCCAGTTCTTCTATCATTTCGGCTTCACCGTTGTCCTCTCGGTGATGATGAGCCTGCTCGTCGCGCGGATGATCACGCCGCTGATGACCGCCTATTTCCTGCGCGCCCACGGAGTTCAGGAACATGCCTCGGGCAAGTGGATGACCCGCTATCTCGCATTGCTCAACTGGACGCTCGATGACCGCAAGGCCAAGGCCTATCGCCAGCGCCATCCGGGCAAAGGTTCGGCGGTCCTGTCGCTGGTGCGCGACCACCGCGTGGCCATGATCGGGGTCGGTTTCGTCGCCTTCATCATCACCATTGCCTTGTTCGCAACCCTGCCGATGCAGTTCCAGCCCGATCAGGACGAACCGGTCTCGACCGTGCGCATTGAAATGCCCCCGGGCACCACGCTCGACCAGACCCGCGAGGTTGCCGCCGAGGCATCCGCGGTGCTGCTTCAGAACCCCAACGTCGACCGCGTCTTCCAGCGCATTTTCACCTCCGCCGGCTATGTCCAGGTGGTGTTCAAGGACGATCGGTCGAAGAAGAGCTTCGAGATTGAACGCGAGCTTAATCCCGAACTTGCCAAGATCGCCGACGCGCGCGTCAATTTCGTGACCCAGAACAACAGCGGCGGGCGCCCCATCGGCCTGTTCCTTGGCAGCAGCGATCCCGCGCTGCTTCAGCGCACCTCGGCCAAGGTCGCGCAGGAAATGGAATCGATCCCTGAGATCGTCGCCCCGCGGGTCCAGGGCGACAATGAGCGCCCCGAAATCCAGATCACCCCGCGCTTCGATCTCGCCGCCGACCTCGGCGTCACCACCGCGGCATTGTCGCAGACGATCCGCATCGCGACCATCGGCGACATCGAGCAGAATAGCGCCAAATTCTCGCTTTCCGACCGGCAGATTCCGATCATCGTCAGCCTGCCGCTGTCAGCTCGCAGGGATCTGGCAACGCTGGAGAACTTGCCGGTGCCAACCGAATCCGGAGCCAGCGTGCCGCTGAAATCGGTCGCGGAAATCGGCTTCGGATCGGGCCCGGCCCGGGTTCAGCGCACCAACCAGGTCCGCCGCACCGTGATTGGCGCCGACCTCGCTCCGGGCGTGGTCTCGAGCGACGCGTGGAAGAAGATCGAGGCGTTGCCGACGGTCAAGAACCTGCCCGATGGAGTCTCGCGCCTGACGCTCGGCGACCAGAAGTGGCAGGGCGAGCTGATCCAGAGCTTCATCATCGCGGTGTTGAGCGGGATTCTGCTCGTGTTCGCGGTGCTCGTGCTGCTCTACCGCCGCTTCCTCGCCCCGTTCGTCAACATGGGTTCGCTGGTGCTGGCCCCGCTGGGCGCTGCGCTCGCGCTCCATATCGCCGGGCAGCCGGTGTCGCTGCCGGTGTTCATCGGCATTTTGATGCTGTTCGGGATCGTCGCCAAAAATTCGATCCTGTTGATCGATTTCGCGGTCGAGATGATGAACCACGGAATGGCCAAGGACGACGCGATTTACGAGGCCGGGCACAATCGCGCGCAGCCGATCGTCATGACCACCGTGGCGATGGTCGCGGGGATGCTCCCGATCGCACTGTCGCTCCACGGCGACGGCAGCTGGCGCGCGCCGATGGGGGTCACCGTGATCGGCGGCCTCATTTTTTCGACCGTGCTCACCTTGCTTCTGGTGCCGGCCTATTTCAGCATCGCGATCGACATCGAACAGTCGATCAGCCGCCTGTTCAAGCGCGTAGTCTCGGATGACGCGCACAAGGCCGGGGCGGCCGTTCCAGCCGAGTGATTTGGCAAAAAGCGCAGCGCGTGGGTGAACCCGCGCCCGCGCTCGGCTATTGATCCCTCCGATGCCCGCACGGACCAGCCCAGCACTCGCCCGATTCAACCCGGCCCAACCCGGCGCGCGGGGCATGAAGATCGCCGCCACCGGACTGCTCATCGTCATGGCCGCGGTATTCTTCGCGGCGCGCCATTTCGAGGCCGCTTATCCCGGGCTCGACTTCGTCAAGGCGTTCGCCGAGGCGGCGATGGTCGGCGGCCTCGCCGACTGGTTCGCAGTCACCGCTTTGTTTCGCCATCCGCTCGGCCTGCCGATCCCGCACACCGCGATCATCCCGCGCAACAAGGACCGCATCGGCGAGGCGCTGGCGCGCTTTCTCAACGAGAATTTCCTCATCCCCTCGGTGGTCGCCCGGCGGATGCGCAA
>JANNDN010000350.1:0-1505 GCA_031387795.1 Sphingomonas sp. | reverse complement strand
GGCGTCGCGGCGCCTGAGGCCGACGACCCCGCCCTGCAAATATGCATCGAGCCGGAAGTCCATCGGCATGGGCCGGTTCCACAGCCCGCCCTCGAGGAACAAGGCAAAGGCGTTGCGCCCGCCGCCATATTTGCCCAGCGCTATGCGCCGCTCGGCGGTGATCCACAGCGGCAGGCGACCGACCGGCTGAATCCGGGCACCGAGCGCGACCTCGCCGCCGCGGCGACCGACGGTGTTCGTGGTGCGCAGGCTTGCTGCGATCTGCGAAGTGACATTGTAGGCGATGCGGGCGCCCGCCTGGCTGGCGCCAAGCGTCGAGCCGGTGGCGAGGCCATTGGGCGCGGAAACCTGCGATTCGCGGGCGCGCAGCATCGCCCAGGCGGTCAGCTGCCAGCGGTCGAGCCGGGCCGGCAGCGCCGCCATCGGAGCGCTCTGACCACGGCCTGGCGCGCGGATCCCCAGCGGGGACGAGGAATTGCGGGCGAGCGCCGACAGCGGCCACTCATCGAGCGACGGGATGGGCGTGTAGAATTGCGGCGCCGACGCGGACGCCAGATGGTAAGGCGCGCGCGGCCGAGGCGTGGGCAAAGGCAGCGGCTGCGGCGGCGCGTCATAGGCCCAGGCGTAGGCCGACGACTGGACGACCGGGCGAGCCGCGATTGGCGGAACAACGGCCGCTGCCAGGACCGGCTCCGGCGCTCCCGCCGCGAACTCCGGCGTGTCGATCGGCGCGAACTCGGTGGCGATGATCGGTGGTGCCGCGGGGGCCGCTCTCAAGCGGAACATCTCTCCGCCGGGAAGCGCGTCGAGCATGACCGAGCGGAGTCCCGCCCAGCCGACGACGACCAGCGCCAGGAAGCGCAGCGACGGCCTCATCGCGGCAGGCTCGCGGGGAAGATGTGGCGGGTCTTGTCCCAATGTTTCGCGCCGCCGCCCAAATGGATCGAAATCGCCCGCAACGCGGCGAGGATGGCGATGACATTGCCGACCACGACGCGGGGCAGCGACATCAGCCCCTGCTTCACGCCATAGGCCGAGGCGGTAAACACCGCGCGCATCAGGATCCGCCACGCGAGCAGCCAGCCGTTGATGATCAGCAGGGTGATCAGAAGCGGGCTCATCCGCGCCTGTACCGGCGCTCCGATCATCTCGGCGACCCACAATTGGAACCACATAAAGGCGGCAAGATAGGCGGCGATGAGCAGGATCGCGGCGAGCGGCCCGCGGCGGTCGCGAAGCCGCATCCAGCGCTCGCCGATGCCGCCTGACCAGCCGAGCCGGTCCCAGCCGGTGAGCGCGATCCCGCCGAGCCAGCGCGCCTTCTGGCGAACCGCGCTGCCGACGGTGGCGGGGAAGTGGCCGCGGGTCGCGACGACCCCGCGCTCGCCGACCCGCGCCGGGATCCGCACGAAGCAAGTCTTGAGCCCGAGCGCCCCGAGCCTGAGGCCCATTTCATAATCCTCGGTCATGCTCTCGCCCGCGAACGGCCGCCCGTCCTCGAGCGC
>JANNDN010000196.1:0-2157 GCA_031387795.1 Sphingomonas sp. | reverse complement strand
ACCACGGTCGGAACGCCGGCGAGCACCTCGAGCGTCGGCTTGAGAATGGTGCGCACCTTGGGCCGCGCATATTGGGTGAGATAGATCGCGCTCATCAGGCCCAAAGGAATGGCGACGACCATGGCGATGATCGCGCCGATGAAGAAGGTGCCCCACATCAACGGGATTGATCCGAATGCGCCCGAAGACCCCGCCTGGTCGGCGCGGATCGCGGTCTGCGGGCTCCATTCGGTGCCGAACAGGAACGAACTCACCGGATACAGCCGGAAGAAGCGCAGGCTCTCGAACATCAACGACAGGAAGATTCCGAGCGTGGTCAGGATGGCGATCAGCGAGGCCCCGAAGAGCAGGATCATCATCCATCGCTCGACCCCGGTGCGGGCGCGGAAATCGACCTTGCTCCGGCGTAAAGCGAAGCCGGCGGTCACGGCGGCGATCAGGATTGCCAGCCCGCCCCCCATCAACGCGTAGCGGGTCTGCGCCGAGCGCATCACCGGCGCGATTCCCGCACTTTCCGGGTTGAACCCGGCGTTGGCGTTGCCGCTGGCAATGTCGCGCGCTTCAGCGAGGATCGAATCGCGCTGCATCTGGAAGTCGGGCAGCGCCTGGCCCTGCGGGCTGCCGAGCACCGCCGTGTCGACCAGCCGCTGCTGCACCGGCACCCACAAGGCGAGGATCAACAGCGCCGGGATCGCCGCCCACAGTGCGGCGTGGACCCCGTGATAGACGGGCAGCGAGTGCAGCCGCCCGCCGGTCCGCAGCCGCTGCGCCCGGACATGGCCGAACCAGCCAGCCGCGGCGGCGAGCAGGAGGATCGCAACGAGCGCGATGAACAGGCTCATGGCGCCCCGCCCCCGGACTTATTTAAGGCCGGCCGGATCGAGCGGCTTGAGCTCGCTGGCCTGCCGCGCGGCGCCTTCGGCTTCTGCTCCGGAGAACGGCACCAGACCCTTGCGCTGAAGCGATCCGCCCGCGCCCCACAGCTTGGCGAACTGGGCGATGAAGTCGCGCAGCTTGGGCTTGGCCTGCATATGCTCGCCCTTCAGATAGACGTAGAGCTTGCGTGCGCCGGGATAGGACAGATCGGCGATGCTTGCCTCGGTCGGTGCGATTCCGTCGATCTTCACCGGGATGATCTTGTCGGTGTTCTGCTCGAGGTAGGAGAAGCCAAGTACGCCGAGCGTCCCGGCGTCGGCGGTGACCTTCTGGACAAGCAGATTGTCGTTCTCGCCCGCCTCGACGAAGGCGCCGTCCTCGCGGACCTTGGTGCAGATCTGCTTGTGCTGATCCTCGTTCGATTTCTTGAGCGCCTTCATCGCCGGATCCTCGTTGCAGCCCTTTTCGAGGTAAAGGTCGACGAGACTGTCGCGGGTGCCCGAGGTCGGGGGCGGTCCGAGCACGCGGATCTTGAGTGCCGGAAGCGCCGGATTGACGTCCTGCCAGGTCTGCGCCTTGTTCGACCCCTTGCCATAGGGATTGGCGGCCAGCGCCTTGTAGATGTCGGCCTGGGTCAGGTTGAGCTGCGGCGTGTCCTTCGACTGGATGAAGGTCAGGCCGTCGATCCCGATCGGGACCTCGATGATCTGCTTGACGCCATTGGCGACGCAGCTGTCATATTCACTCTTCTTCATCGCGCGCGAAGCGTCGGCGATGTCGGGGAACTTGCCGCCGACTCCGCCGCAGAACAATTTCATGCCGGCGCCGGTGCCGGTCGATTCGACGGTCACCGAGGTGCCCGGATTGACGCGCATGAAGTCCTCGGCGACCGCTTTGGTAAAGGGATAGACGGTCGACGATCCGACTGCCGTGATCGCCTGGCCCGATCCGCCCGAGCCGCCGCCGTTGCCGCCTTGCGAGCCGCAGGCGGCGATCAGTGCCGCAACCGGCAATGCCATGACGAGTTTCTTCACGAGTTCGCTCCTTCGCTCCGAATGGAAGATTCGGGCTCGCCCTAATCGGGCTCATCTGGAGTCTCTGTTACCTTTATATTACAATTTTATGACACCCGCCTCTTTAGTCCATCGGTCCCGTTCGCGTGCCGTGCTATCGCGCCCGGCGATGACCACGACGATCGAGGAACGGATCCGCGGCGAGGCGGCAAGGCTTGGCTTCGTCGCCTGCGGATTCGCGCCCGCGGCGCTGGCCGACGAACATGGC
>JANNDN010000314.1:0-1994 GCA_031387795.1 Sphingomonas sp. | reverse complement strand
CCAGGCCAATGCCGCACCCTGACCAAGCGGCCCCGGCGCGCGAGATCGCGCCGGCCAAGCTTAACCTCGCGCTCCACGTTCGCGGGCGGCGGGCCGATGGGCGACATAACATCGAGACGCTGTTCGCATTCTGCACCGATGCCGATCGTCAGCGCCACGCCATCCGCCTCGACCGCGCTCAGCCGGTCACCATCGGTGCAAAAAGCAAAAATGGTCTCAAGATCGTGCCGCCCGTCCTCGCGCCTGCCGCGAACATGGAGCGCGAGGTTGAGTTTGGCCGGCGCGATCTCGCGTGCCGGGGCCGCTTGGTCAGGGTGCGGCATTGGCCTGGGTGAGGCCATGGTCGAGCTTGGCCTGGACCCGCTTGGCGACGTCCTCCTCAGCGGTGATCAGCGCCGCCGACCAGGCGAACCGCGCCTCGTAGCGGCGGCCCGAGGTGAACAGAGCGTCGCCCAGATGCTCGTGGATCTCAGCCTGCTCGGGGTCCTTGATCGCGGCGTCCTGGAGTGTGGCGATCGCCTCGCCCACCTTGCCGCGCTTGAACTGCGCCCAGCCCAGCGAATCGATGATCGAGGCGTCCTCGGGCGACAGCTCGCTGGCCTTGCGGATCATCGCTTCGGCAGCATCCATGTCCTCGCCGCGCTCGAGCTTGGCATAGCCGAGATAGTTGAGGATCAGCGGCTGGTCGGGCGCGAGTGCCAAAGCGGCGTCGAGCGAGCGTTTGACCTCGTCCCAGCGGTCGGTCTTGAGCATGGCGTCGGCGCGGAGCAGATGGAGCGGCCAGATTTCGTCGCGCACCGCGAGCTGCCCGGCCATGGCGATCGCCTGGTCGAAGGCCGCAGCCGCCTCGCCATAGCGTTCCATTGCGGACAGCACATTGCCCAGCCGGGCATGGTCCGCGGGCCCGGCCGTAGGCGCCCCCGCCATCGCCTGAGCGAGCCGCAAAGCATCGGGGAAATTCTTGTCCTCGATCAGGATCTGCGTTTCGAGGTCGCGCACGGGCGAGCTCAGCGGATCGCTCGCCGGGATCGAACCGAGCACCGTCAGCGCCTCCACGCTCCGGCCCCGCGTTTCGAGCAGCAGCGCCATCAGCGCGGTCGCGCTGCTGTTGGCGGGGTCGAGGTAGCGCGCGACCTGGATGAGGCCGAACGGCGGAACCCCGCGCTGGCGGCGAGCAACATCGGCGGCGAGCGCCGCGACGACATCGGACATCGCTCGGTCGAGCGTGTCGATCCTGAGCCCGATCCCCTTGCCCGAGCGGATGGTCCGCGCCGGCCCGAAGCCATCAGCGCCGATCCCGTCGAGCATCATTCCGGCGCGCTCGCGGTCGCCCGCGGCCAGGAAGGCGTCGGCGATAGTCAGCCGGACCTTGAGCTCGCGCGGGCCGGCGCTCCCGATCGCGCGGCGGGCATAAGGCTCGGCATCGGCGGGATTGCCGGCTTTCAGCGACAGGAACGCCCGCATCTCGGCCTTGAACGGCCCGAGCAGGCTGTTCGGATTGATCTGGTCGATCGTCTCCAGCGCGCCCGTGAAATCTTTTCGCGCCGCGGCGGACCAGGCGTCGACCAGCGGCGTCAGGAAGGTGAGATCACCGGTCTCGCCTTTGACCGCGAGCAGGGCCTTGGCCTCATCGACTTTCCCGCGCTTGACCGCGTCGGCAACGAGCAGCAGGCGCGCGTCGCTGGCGAGATCGTCGGGCTTGAAGCTGCGCGCGGCCGGAATCGCCAGGTCCATGCGCCCCGCTCCAAGCGCTTCGGCCAGCGCCTTGGTGCGCAGCTCGGCCTCGCCCGGACGGCGACTGCTAAGCGCGCTGAGCAGTTCGGCGGCGTCCGAATGCGCGCCGTTCATCGCCGCCACCCGGGCGCGAACGTAGATCCGGGCCGGGTCCGCCGTCGACGCGATGCTCGCGCTCGCCGGAGTAGCAATTGCGGCGAGGATCAGTCCGATCGGCAGATAATCACATGTTCGGGTAATTGGGTCCTCCACCACCTTCG
>JANNDN010000302.1:0-3578 GCA_031387795.1 Sphingomonas sp. | reverse complement strand
CCTGCGCCAGGAAGGGCGCGGGATCGGGCTGGCCAACAAGATCCGTGCTTATGCGCTGCAGGACCGCGGGCTCGACACGGTCGACGCCAATCGCCGGCTCGGCTTCGCCGACGACGAACGCGATTACGGTCATGCCGCGGCGATGCTCCGGGCGCTCAGCATCGGCGCGGTGCGGTTGCTGACCAACAATCCGGCGAAAGTTGAAGGCCTGGAGGCGGCCGGGATCGCAGTCGCCGAGCGAGTGCCGCACCATATGCCCGCCAACCCTCACAACGCCGATTATCTGGCGACCAAGAAGGCGCGCAGCGGCCACATCTGATTTCAGATGGCCAGCAGCCGGCGGATATCGGCGAAGCTGCCCGCGACTTCCTTCACCCCCTCCGAGCGCATAAGCGCGGAGCTTGTTGGCGAGCCCGATCCCGCGGCCTTCCTGACGCAGGTAGAGCAGCACGCCGCCGCTTTCCCCGCTTATGATCCGCAGCGCTTCCTTGAGCTGGACCCCGCAATCGCATTTGAGGCTTCCGAACACGTCGCCGGTGAGGCACTCGCTGTGCAAGCGGACCAGCGGTGGTTGGCCCCCGAACGCGCCGACGATCAGCGCCACATGCTCGGCGCCGTCGTCGCTGCCGCGGAAAGCCGCGATCTGGACATCTTCCAGTCCGTCGAGCGGCAGCGCCGCGCGGGCGATCAGGCTGACCTCGGGGGCCGCGCGAAGTACTTCGTCGATGCCGACCTCGACCGAGCCGTGCAGCTCATCGACGACCCACAGCGCTGGAAGCAAGCCAGCAAGCCGCGACAACCGAAGCGCGGCACTTGCTTCCGCTGCGAAGTTGAGCGGCGCGGGCACGAGCGGTCCGATCGGCGCGCGCTCTCCGTCGCGTCCGGGATCGACAAGGGCCAGCGCGGCGACCGGGCCCAGCCACGGCGCGCGTTCGATCAGCACCGGTTGGTCGGGCGCCGCGGCCTCGCGCCGGTTGGCGAGGGACAGCGCGGCCGCCCGGGCGCCGCTGATCAGCAAAGGCGCGGCCGATTCCGGATCGATCAGTTCGAGCATTGCCGTAGTCGCGGTCTCGACCGCGGCAACCGCGATTCGCCGTTCGCCCGCGAGCCGCACCGCGCGGCCGTTGCGGAGCGCGGCGATCGCCCGCTCGACCGGCCCGGCGGTGGTCAAACCGTCAGCTCCAGGATCAGCGGGACATGGTCGCTCGGCCGCTGCCAGGTGCGGCACGGCTCGAGCACCCGGTGTGCGGCGAGATGGCCCGCGAGCTCGGGTGAGGCCCACATGTGGTCGAGCCGGCGACCGCGGTCGTTGACGGTGAAATCGGGCGAGCGATAGCTCCACCAGGTGAAGCAGCGCTCGGGCGCGGGCACGAAGCGCCGCCCGATGTCGATCCAGTCGTGGGCGTCGCGAAGCCGCCCAAGTGCTTCGATCTCGACCGCGGTGTGGCTGACGACATTGATCAGCGCCTTGTGGCTCCACACGTCGCATTCGAGCGGGGCGACATTGAAATCGCCGACGATGACGGTGGGCTCGCGAAGCCCAGCGGACCAATGGGTCATGCGCTCGATGAAATCGAGCTTCTGCCCGAACTTGGGGTTGAGCGCGCGGTCGGGACTGTCCCCGCCGGCGGGCACATAGACATTCTCGATCCGGATTCCGCACTCGAGTCGCGCGCCGACGTGGCGAGCTTCGCCATTGTCCTGCCAGTCGTGGCGGCCGGGATCGGCCAGTGGCACGCGGCTGAGGATCGCCACCCCATGGTGCATCCGCTGACCATTGAGGTGGTGATGGACGTATCCGTGGCGCTCGAACTGCTCGATCGGGAAAATCGTGTCGAGCACCTTGGTTTCCTGGAGGCACAGGATATCGGGCTGCTCGTCGGCGATCAGCTGCTCGACCAGCGCACTGCGGGCGCGGACCGAGTTGATGTTCCACGAGGCGATCTTGAGGCGCTTGCTCACGGACCTGCCCTAGCGGGTGAAGGCACCAAAGAAAAAGGCCCCCGCTCCGGGGGCGTGGAGCGAGGGCCGCCAAGCGTTCGTCACGCAAGGGATCCCGACAGGCCCCGGTAACAGGGGGAAACCCAGGGCAATTACAGGGGATCGAATCCGATATATTAACGACCGCCTGTCGCGTCGATGAACGGGTTCCAAAATGAAACTTTCTTCGGCTTACTTCTTTTTCGGTTCGGCGTAGGTGAAGGCGCTTTCGCTGACCGCGACATTGTAGCGAACCTTGTCGAGCTTGACCGTGGTGCGCTTGTTCTGCGCGTCGATCGCGGTCCATCCGTAGAGCTGCAGTCCGCCCGGCGCTGAGGGGCTGCGCAGGAAAACCAGCGTCAACGAGCCATATTGAGTCGGGTCGCGGGCCTGCACCGAGACGATCCGGTCATCCCGTCCGGACACGATCTTCGCGCGCCCCTTGAGGTCGGGCGAGCGAGACAACAGCACACCCAGCGGCGTGCGGCTTAGCGGCCAGCTCGATTTCTGGCCCACCGTATAGTCGATGAAGGTCAGGGTCTTGCCGTTGGCGACGAGCAGGAGGTCGCCGCCGCCATATTGGAAACGAACCTTGCCGGGGCGCTTGAGCTGCATCGTCCCGCCCGACGAGCGCCCGCGCGAATCGATCTGGGTAAAGCCCGCGGTCATCGATTCGACCGACGACAAATGGGTCCGCAACCGGCCCATGTCGGCCGAACTGTCGGCGGCCATCGCCGGCGCTGCGACGAGAAGGGCGGGGATGATGGCGCGGGCGAACGCGGTCGGAAAGGACATGAAAACAAGCTCCAGATTGGGAAGGGACCTGGGTGCGATCCTCGGCGCCCGCCATTGAATGCCCACTGAACCCCCCGGTTCCGCGGCGTTCAGGGTCAAACCGGGTGCCCCTCGGTGTCGATCAGCACTTCGCGCCTTCCGACGTGGTCGGGCTGACCGACCAGCCCGTCCTTCTCCATCCGCTCGATCAACCGCGCGGCGCTGTTGTAGCCGACCCGCAGCTGGCGCTGGAGATAGGAGGTCGAGGCCTTCTGGCTTTCGGCGACGATCTGGATCGCCTTGCGATAGAGCTGAGTTTCGGCATCGTCCTCGCCGGTCGGCTGGCCGTCGAACAGATAGCCGCCGTCCTCGGGTTCCTCGGTCACCGCCTGGATATAATCGGGGGCGCCCTGCTTACGCCAATGTTCGGCGACCGCGCGCACCTCCTCGTCGGAAACGAATGGACCATGCACGCGGATGATCTGCTTGCCGCCGGGCATGTAGAGCATGTCGCCCTTGCCCAGCAGCTGCTCGGCGCCCTGCTCACCGAGAATGGTCCGCGAATCGATTTTGCTGGTGACCTGGAAGCTGATGCGGGTGGGCAGATTGGCCTTGATCACCCCGGTGATGACATCGACCGATGGCCGCTGGGTGGCCATGATCAAATGGATCCCGGCGGCGCGGCTCTTTTGGCTGAGGCGCTGGATCAGCACTTCGATTTCCTTGCCCACGGTGACCATCAGATCGGCCAGCTCGTCGACGATCACCACGATCTGCGGCAGCACCTGATAATCGAGCTGCTGTTCCTCGAACAATTCCTCGCC
>JANNDN010000280.1:0-1720 GCA_031387795.1 Sphingomonas sp. | reverse complement strand
GCCGTGCGCGCACTGGACGTCGTCGGCGTAGATTTCGAGTTCGGGCTTGGCATTGGCGGTCGCGCCGCGATCCAGCAGCATCGCCTTCACCGATTGCCCAGCGTCGGTGCCGTCGGCGCCGCGCGCAACCGCGACTTTGCCGAGGTAGGTGCCGACCGCCTTGCCGCCGAGGACGCTGCGGATGGTCTGGCGGCTGGTCGCATCGGGCTCGAGGTGGCGGACGGTGGTGACGATCTCGTTGGTTGAAATGTCGCCGCCAATGATTGCGGCGTTGAACTCGAAATGCGCACCTTCGTGAAGCGCAACGTCGACCTCAATGCGGCCGTAAGTGGTGGCCGAGCCGAGCGCGAAAATCTGCGCCGAGGCGCCTGCCGCGAGGACAATCTCGACGCGTCTGACGGCAATCGGATCGCCGCTTGGAAGCCAGATTTGCTGCACTTTTTGTTGCGCAGCAATTTCTATGCGCCCGGCGGGCGCAAGCGCGTCCCACACCGATTCCAGAGCGTCGATATCGGCGTAGCGGAACGCCTCGTCGTGGCGGGTCGGGAGCGCGGTCACGCGCTCGCCTCCGCATAGCCTTCGCGCTCGAGCTCGTGGGCGAGTTCGGGGCCACCAGAGCGGACGATCTTGCCGGCGTTGAGCACGTGCACGCGGTCGGGGCGGACGTAGTCGAGCAGCCGCTGATAATGGGTGATCAGAAGCACACCCTTGTCGGGCGCGCGCATGATCGCGTTGATGCCCGCGCCGACCGCTTTGAGCGCGTCGATGTCGAGCCCGCTGTCGGTCTCGTCGAGCACCGCGAAACGCGGGTCCATGATCCCCATCTGGACCATCTCGGCGCGCTTCTTCTCGCCGCCCGAAAAGCCGACATTGACCGGGCGCTTGAGCATGTCGGAATCCATGCCGAGAAGCGCGGCCTTTTCCTTGGCGAGTTTGATGAAGGCGGCGCCGGAGAGCTCGTCTTCGCCGCGAGACCGGCGCTGGGCGTTGAGGCTTTCGCGGAGAAATTGCAGGTACGACACGCCGGGAATTTCAACCGGATATTGGAAGCCGAGAAACAGCCCCGTCGCCGCGCGCTCATGCGGGTCCAGCGCGAGCAGGTCTAAATCGCCCCTCCCGCTCGCGGGAGGGGAAGAGGCGCGAAGCGCCGAAGGGGTGGGGATGTCGGTGTCAGGAACGGTCTCAGCAGGCCCACCCCCGGCCCCTCCCGCATGCGGGAGGGGAGAAAAGGTCACCGACCCCTCGGTCACGTCATACCCCGGCCGCCCCGCAAGCACATAAGCTAGCGTCGACTTGCCTGACCCGTTCGGCCCCATGATCGCATGCACCTCGCCCGCAGGCACGTGCAGCGACACACCGTTGAGGATCGGTTTGCCGGCGACGGTTGCGTGGAGGTTGGTGATCTCAAGCATTATTGGGCCGCTTTTTCATTTGGACATCGCACCAATTTCGCCGACCAATCTCCTTCAGAGATAACGAGTTCGTCGTCGGTATCGGAAAGCCGTAGTCGCAATTTGGCGTCTCGCGGATCGCCATCAGAACGCAATTCTCCGGCGATGGTGATGTCGCGCTTCCCGTTGGCATCGATCACACGAACTTCGCCAACCGAATGGTCCATGCGGATTTGCTGGGCGCCGATCCAAACCGGTTGATCAGATATCGCCGGTGGGCACCACCTAACATCAAGACGCCAATTGCCTTGGAACTGCGCGGGGACGGC
>JANNDN010000184.1:0-2676 GCA_031387795.1 Sphingomonas sp. | reverse complement strand
GCCCGACCGCCCGTTCGATGGACACCTTCGACGTAATGCTGGTCGGGCGGCGGACTTCGCCGTAGAGGCTGAACACCGGCATCCCGTAGGTCGGGTCGCTATAGTCGGGCGACTCCATCATATTGTCTTGCAGGTCGCCGCGCACCCCGTGCTGCGGACCGAACAAAGCCGACACCTCGATCCCCGCCGCGACCAAGGCGTCGAGGCTGTGGGTGAGGTCGCGGGTGACCGAGGCGGGATGGGCGAGCAGCGCGACCCGCTTTCCCGCGAGTGGCGCACGGAGCGCGGGCTCGGCAAGCAGGCGGTCGATTCCGAACAGCGTCATTCGCGCTGACTAGCCGAGCCGGGCGGTGAAGCAAGCGGGGTCGTGGAAGTCGGGTTCGTCGCCATTGTGCGCGAGCGCCCAATAGCTTTTGGTCCCGTCCTGCTCCTCGATCACCGCGGCGAGGCCGAGCGCCCAGTGCCGCCCCGCCTCGAGCGCGAAGGTCGCGCCCAGCGTCCACCAGACGAGATTGTCCTCGAAGCGGATGTAGGGCGGATTGGCGAGCGGCGCCGCGCTCATCCCGTCGCGGCGGGCTGCGAAATCATAAGCGGCCCAGTCTCCCGATGGCGCGAAATTATACTCGCGATAAGTGGCCTCGCCATCTTCCTGGACGAACGCCTCGAAACAGGTCGTCTTCCACAATTCGTCGCGGCGCCCGGACTCGGCCGCTTGCGGGATCGCGAAGCGACCGATCGGCGCCGCGATCCCAAACCAGATGTTGCACGTCGCACTATCCCCGAACGCGCCGGCGTACTCGACATTGGCCCAGAGCCGGAACGGCTCAACGGGCGGAGTCGCGGGGTGGTGGACGAGATCAAATTGCATTGCCCCTTCTTACTTGGGTAAGCGGGTTGCGATGAGCATTTTTTCTTCCACCCTCCTCCGCCTGCTCGACGAGCGCGGTTACATCCACCAGGCGACCGATGCGCAAGGGCTCGACGCGTTGGCGAACCGCGAGGTGGTCAGCGCCTATATCGGGTTCGACGCGACCGCGCCGAGCTTGCACGTCGGCAGCCTCGTCCAAATCATGATGCTGCGCCGGCTCCAGCAGGCGGGGCACCGGCCGATCGTGCTGATGGGCGGGGGTACGACCAAGGTCGGCGATCCCTCGGGCAAGGACGAGAGTCGCCAGATGCTCACCGACGCGGGTATCGACGAAAATATCGCCAGCATCCGCAAGGTGTTCGAGCGCTTCCTCGACTTCGGGGATGGCCCGACCGGCGCGATCATGGCCAACAACGCCGACTGGCTCGATACCCTCGAATACATCCCGTTCCTGCGCGAGGTGGGTCGGCATTTCACGATCAACCGAATGCTGACCTTCGATTCGGTCAAATTGCGGCTCGAGCGCGAGCAGCCGCTGACCTTCCTCGAATTCAACTACATGATCTTGCAGGCCTATGATTTCCTCGAACTCTCGCGGCGGAGCGGCTGCCGGCTGCAGATGGGCGGCAGCGACCAATGGGGCAATATCGTCAACGGGATCGAGCTCGGGCGGCGGATCGACGGCGCTGAATTATTCGGCCTCACCACCCCGCTGATCACCACCGCGGACGGCGCCAAGATGGGCAAGACCGCGCAAGGGGCGATCTGGCTCAACGCGGACCATCTGAGCGCGTACGATTACTGGCAATTCTGGCGCAACACCGACGATGCCGATGTCGGGCGGTTCCTCAAATTGTTCACTGATCTGCCGCTGGAGCAAGTGGCCAAACTCGAAGCGCTCGACGGCGCGGCGATCAACGACGCCAAGATCGTGCTCGCGACCGAGGCGACCGCTTTGCTCCACGGGCGTGAGGCGGCGCTGAATGCGAAAGAAACCGCCAAATCGACCTTCGCTGGCGGCGCCGGCGAAGACTTGCCGACAGTATCGGTCGGGGATGGCATGACGGTCGCCCAGGCGCTCGTCGGGCTCGGTTTTGCGGCCTCCAACGGCGAGGCGAAACGCAAGATCGCCGAGGGCGCGGTGCGGCTCGATGATGTGGTCGTCAGCGACCCCGCGATGGTGGTGACGCCGGGCAAGTTGAGCCTGGGCAAGAAGAAACACGGATTGCTCACCAACTAATCGTCATTGCGAGCGAAGCGAAGCAATCCAGTTTCTTGTTTTCGCTGGATTGCCGCGTCGCCTCCGGCTCCTCGCAATGACAGCTACCCGCTCCGGATCAACCCCACCGCCTGGTCGCGCTCGAACAGATAGAGGCACGTCCGCGCCGCCTGCCCTCGCGGCCCCGCTAACCCGCCGTCGCGTTCGAGCAGCAGGGTCACGTCGCCTTTGGCAATCTCTCCCAGATCGGACACATCGGCGGTGGTCGCGACCCGAAAGCCCGCCTCCCCCGACTGGCGCGTGCCGAGAATCTCGCCGGGGCCGCGGAGCCGCAAATCCTCCTCGGCGATGAGGAAGCCGTCGTTGGTCGAACGCATTAGCGCGAGCCGCTCGCGGCCGGTTTCGCCGAGCTGCTGGCCGCGGATCAGGATGCACACGCTGATCCCCGTCCCGCGCCCGACCCGCCCGCGCAACTGGTGGAGTTGCGCCAACCCGAACCGCTCCGCGCCCTCGACCACCATCAAGGTCGCATTGGGCACATCGACCCCGACCTCGATCACCGTCGTCGCCACCAGCACCCCGAGCTCGC
>JANNDN010000180.1:0-1670 GCA_031387795.1 Sphingomonas sp. | reverse complement strand
CCCGCGCAATGCGCCTTCAACCTGGGTAGCGGATCGCGAGCCCATTCCGCCGCAATCTCGGCCTCGCTCTTGTAGGTCTGGGTATCCTGGAAACTGTGCCCCTCGAGCCGCGGCACGGTCACCCGCAACAGCACCGGGGCGCGCCGCGTCCGGACATGGCGAACCGCCTCGCCGACCAGCCACGCGGCCTCCTCGGGGTCGGTGCCGTCGCCGTTGAAAATGGTCAGTCCGCTGAAGCTCGCGAGGTTGGCGGCGATGTCGCAGCCCGGAGTCTGGTATTCGCCTGGCACCGAAATGCCATAGCCATTGTCCTCGATGTAAATGAGCAATGGCAATTGTTGTGTCGTCGCAATAGTTAGCGCGGACCAAAATCCGCCGGTGGCGCAGCTGGCGTCCCCGCCGAGCACCACCGCGATCGCATCGTCGGGGCCTTCGCCGAGCCCTTCGGTCTTGTATTTGATCGCCTGCGCCCAGCCCGCCGCGGGCGTATATTGGGCGCCGACGCCCCCGCACATCGGCAGCGCGTGGGCCCCGCCGGGATTGGGAAAATTGAACACCACGCCAATGTCGCGCCCGTCCGAATAGCCGCCCGCCAGCCCCATGCCCGAGCCCAATGCGTCGGCCAGCGGAACCCCGAGCGCGAGCAGCAAGGGCCGCGAGCGATAGTAACCGCACGCCGCGTCGCCATCCTTGAGCTGCAAGCCCAGCAGAGCCTGCGCCATGTCATGCCCGCGGGCGGAGAATTGGTAGAGCACCTTTTTGGCGGGAACGAGCTCCTCTTCCTCGAGGCGGTCCATCTCGCGGCTGGTGAGGACGAGCCGGGCGACCTCGCGCCAATCGACCTGGCCGCGAACCTTGCCCGAATCGCGCTCAGCCATTCATCGCCTCGATCACCGCCGCGGTGAACCGCTCGATGTCGCGGTCGGCCATTCCGACGACGTTGAAGCGGCCGCTGTCGGCCATATAAATGGCATGATCCGCGCGCAGCTTGTGGACCTGCTCTTTGGCCAGCGGGAGCAGCGAGAACATCCCGAACTGGCGCCCGATAAAGGCCAGCCGCGGGTCGGACGCGGCGACATTGGCGCGGACCGCGTTGATGCGCTCGCGGATCGCCGCCAGCTCGACCAGCCAGCGTGCGCGCAATTCGGCATCTTCGAGGATGATGCGCACCGTCGCCGCGCCGTGGTCGGGCGGCATCGACCACATTTCGCGCGCATTCTGCAGCGTGTGGGTCATCGCCCGAGCGGTTGTCTCCTTCGCCCCGCTCTTGATCCACAAAGAGCCGACGCGGTCGCGGTAGCAGCTGAAACTTTTGTCGCAGCTTTGCGCGATGATCACCTCGTCGCACGCCGCGACCAGCCCGCGCACACCCGCGGCATCGTCGTCGAGCCCGCGCCCAAGTCCTTGATAGGCGATGTCGACGAACGGAATGATCCCGCGCTCGGCGACCACGCGCGTGATCTCCGCCCATTGATCGGGCTCGAGATCGGCCCCGGTCGGATTGTGGCAGCAGCCGTGAAGCAGGATGATGTCGCCCGCGTCCGCGTCCGCCACCGCGTCCATCATGGCGTCGAAGCGCACGACGCCCTGGCCGCGTTCGTAATAGGTGTAGTCGATCGTCTCGAGCCCCACGCCGTCGATGATCGGCTCATGGTTGGGCCAGGTCGGGG
>JANNDN010000167.1:0-7295 GCA_031387795.1 Sphingomonas sp. | reverse complement strand
GCCATCGCTTGAGCAAGAGCGGGGTCGTGTTGCTCCTCGCATTCGTGGAAGCGGGGGTTCTCGAGGATCGCCACGGTGCCCGGGAGCATCGTCGCGATCGCCCGCTCGGCCTCGGGACCCAGGCAATCCTCGACAAAGCGGACCGAACGGCCGGTCAGCTCGTGCAGCGGCTTGACTAGCAGAGCGGTCGACATGTCTGGCCGGTTCCGCCCCTTGGGCCGGCCGAAATGCGACAGCAGCAGCACGATCGCGCCGCGATCGCTCAATTCGGCGATGGTCGGCACCGCCGTGCGCAGCCGCGTGTCGTCGCTCACCGCGCCGTTCTGCATCGGCACGTTGAGGTCGACGCGGACGAGGACACGCTTGCCGGTAAGCTGGTCGGGGAGGTCGTCGAGGGTGTTGAATCTGGTCAAAATTCGCCTTTTGCCGTTCGTCCTGAGCTTGTCGAAGGACAGTTTTCACCTTCGCTCCAAAAACAGGACAGCCCTTCGACAAGCTCAGGGCGAACGGTTCCTGGGCTACGTTTCTACCCCAATTTCCCCATCGCCGAGGCCGTATCGACCATGCGGTTCGAGAAGCCCCATTCATTGTCGTACCAGCTGACCACGCGGACCAATTTGCCCTCGATCACGGCGGTCTCGAGGCTGTCGACGGTCGAGCTCGCGGGCGAACCGTTGAGGTCGATCGAAACCAATGGCTCGTCGGTGTAGGCAAGAATGCCCTTGAGCGGGCCGCTTTCGCTGGCCTTCTTGAGCGCGCCGTTGATCTCCTCGACCGAGGTGTCGCGGCCGGGCGTGAAGGTCAGATCGATCAGGCTGACGTTAGGCGTCGGCACGCGGATCGCCGAACCGTCGAGCTTGCCTTTCAGTTCGGGCAGCACCTCGCCGACGGCGCGCGCGGCGCCGGTGGTGGTCGGGATCATGCTCATCCCTGCGGCCCGCGCCCGGCGCATGTCGCTGTGCACCTGGTCGAGGATCTTCTGATCGTTGGTGTACGCGTGGATGGTGGTCATCAGACCGCGCTCGATGCCGACGAAATCGTTGAGCACCTTGGCCACCGGAGCGAGGCAATTGGTGGTGCAGCTGGCGTTCGAGACAATGGTGTGCTCGGCGGTCAGCTTGCCGTGGTTTACGCCGTAGACGACGGTCAAATCCGCGCCCTTGGCCGGAGCCGAGATCAGCACCCGTTTGGCGCCCGCGTCGAGATGCTTCTGGCCGCCCTCGCGATCGGTGAAGAAGCCGGTGCATTCGAGCGCGAGCTCGACGCCCATGGCCTTGTGCGGAAGCTTGGCGGGGTCGCGCTCGGCGGTGACCTTGATGCGCTTGCCGTCGATGATCAGCTCGTCGCCCTCGGCGCTGACCTCGCCCGGCCACATGCCGTGGACGCTGTCGCGTTTGAACAGCATCGCATTGGCCCTGGCATCGGCGAGGTCGTTGACCGCGACCAACTCGAGCCCGTGGTCGTCGCGGCTCAGAATGGCGCGTGCGACGAGGCGGCCGATGCGGCCGAAACCGTTGATTGCGACTTTGGTCATGTTGCGAGTTTCTCCAGGATTTTCGGGGTAATGGCGTCGACCGTCAGGCCGAATTTCTTATATAGGTCCTCCGCCGGTGCCGATGCGCCAAAGCGGTCGATGCCGAAGCGCAGGCCGTGGAGGCCAGTGTAGCGTTCCCAGCCGAAGGTCGTCCCGGCCTCGATCGACACGCGCAGGATCTGCTTGTTCGACACGTCGGGCAGAATGTCTTCGCGATAGGCCGCGTCCTGGACATCGAACTTGTCGGTCGAGGGCATCGAGACGACGTCGGCGCCGATTCCCTTGGCTTCGAGCGCCGCGGCGACACCGACCGCGATTTCGACCTCGCTGCCGGTAGCAATGAGGATGACCTTGCGCTTCGCCTTGGCTGTGCGGAGGCGATAGGCGCCCTTCGCCGACAGGTTTTCGGCCGCGGCTTCGGTGCGCATCGGCGCCAGATTCTGGCGTGACAGAGCGAGCAATGCCGGCCCGTCGAGCGCCAGCGCATCGGCCCAGCATTCGGCGGTCTCGACGGCGTCGGCCGGGCGATAGACCGCGAGCTGCGGGATGGCGCGCAAAGATTGCAGATGCTCGATCGGTTGGTGGGTCGGCCCGTCCTCCCCCAACCCGATCGAATCGTGGGTCATGACATGGACCACCCGAGCATTTTGCAAAGCGCCGAGGCGGATGGCGTTGCGGCTGTAGTCGCTGAACACCAGGAAGGTGCCGCCATAAGGCACCACGCCGCCGTGCTGCGCCATGCCGTTCATCGCCGCGGCCATGCCGAATTCGCGAATTCCGTAATAGATGTAGCGGCCGGCATAATTGGCCGAATCGAGCGTCTCCAGGCCCTTGGTCTTGGTATTGTTCGAGCCGGTGAGGTCGGCCGATCCGCCGATGGTCATCGGGCAATGGGCATTGATCGCCTCGAGCGCCATTTCCGAGGCCTTGCGGCTCGCCACCTTGGGCGGGTCGGCGAGCAATTTATCGAGGTGGGGCTTGAGCCAGCCACCGTCGCAGCGCGCGGCATAGCGATCGGTGAATTCTTGCTTCTTGCCGCTGTCGTCGAGGCGCTTGTGCCAGGCATCGCGGTCCTTGGCGCCGCGCTTGCCGATCGCGCGCCAGGCTTCGGCGATGGCGTCGGGGATCACGAACGGCGGCGAATCCCAATCCAGTTCCTTGCGCGCGGCGGCAATCTCCTCGGCGCCGAGCGGTGCGCCATGGGTCGCCGCGGTCCCCTGTTTATTGGGTGCGCCAAAGCCGATCACGGTCTTGCAGCGAATGAGGCTCGGCCGCGGATCCGCCAGCGCCTCGTCGATCGCCTTCGACACCGCGTCCGCATCCATCCCGTCGCAGGCCCTCGTGTCCCACCCCATCGCGTCGTAGCGGGCGAGCACGTCTTCCTTGCGCGACAATTCGGTCGAGCCGTCGATGGTGATGCGGTTGTCGTCCCACAGCACGACCAAGCGCGACAGCGCGAGGTGTCCGGCAAGGCCCGCGGCCTCGTGGTTGAGGCCTTCCATCAGGCAGCCGTCGCCGGCGATGACGAAGGTGCGGTGGTCGACGATCTCGTCGCCGTAGAGCGCGTTGAGGTGGCGTTCGGCGATCGCCATTCCGACCGCTGCGGCAAGCCCTTGGCCAAGCGGCCCGGTCGTTGTTTCAATGCCCTTCAGCATGAAGCTTTCGGGGTGACCGGCGCAGGGGCTGTTGAGTTGCCGGAAATTCTTGATCTCGGCCATTGTCGGATGCTTGTAGCCGGTAAGATTGAGGAGCGCGTAGATCAGCATCGAGCCGTGTCCGGCCGACAGCACGAAGCGGTCGCGGTCGGGCCAGTCGGGATCGGCGGCATCGAACTTGAGATGGCGGCTGAACAGAGCGGTGGCGGCGTCGGCCATGCCCATCGGCATTCCGGGATGCCCGCTGTTAGCGGCCTCGACCGCATCCATCGCAAGAGCGCGGATGGCATTGGCGAGTGCGCGGTCGGTGGGCGGCATGGGTGCTCCGGTTATAGGATCGTGCCGGCCGATGACAGACGCGGCCAGCGCACTGCCCATTAGCCACCCTGTCGCCCGCGTCAAATCCACGGGCTTTTGACCCTCCCCCCGCTTGCCCGGCGGAGGCAAAGCGCCTAGCGGGACGCGATGGACGACAATGGACTTTCGGCGGCCCTCGACCGCGCTGAGCGCGCCCTCAATCGGATCGAATATGCGCTCGCCGACCGGCCTGCGCCGAGCCGCGGCGACGACGCGCTTCGGACCAAGGTGCGCGAGGCGGTGGCCGAGCTCGATTTGCTGATTCGCGAGGCCGCGGACTGATGGCGATGGTCGATCTTTCAATCGCCGGCCGGACCTATCAGGTCGCGTGCCGCGAGGGCGAGGAGGAGTCGCTGCGCTCGGCCGCGCGGCTGGTCGACGCCAAGAGCCGCGAGGCGGTGACTGGGCTCGGCACGCTGTCGGAGGCGCGGCAATTCATGTTCGCCGCCTTGATGCTCGCCGACACCCTGCTCGACGAAAGCCCCGAGGCCGCGGCCCCGCCCCCGCCCGACCCGGCGCTCGCCAATCGCGCCGATGCGATGGCCGAGCGGCTCGAAGCGATTGCCGACCAGCTTGAGAAAGAGGGCGCAAACACCTAAGTTCGCAGATGACGGGCACTGCCTGGTGCGCGCTTTTGTGAAAATCCCTGAGGCGATAATGGATCCTGAAGGGAGCTGTCACTGCCCCGGCCAAGGTGGCAACATCGGGGTCGGAAGCACACGGCGCCCACCTGACGTTTTGGCGTCGGAGGATTTTAGGGCAAACGGCCATGGTGGTCCCGTCACCTCCCATTCCCCCGGGGCTTGAGCCCCTCTTCGGCCCGCTGCGCAAGGACGCGCTGCGCAAGGCCGCGCTCGCGGCGCGCAAAGCGCTTGCACGCACGCTTGGCGATGCCGGGCGCGCGCCGCTCGAACAGGCACTGGCAAGCAACCTCACCGCTCTGCTCGCCCGCGCTGCGGTGGTCGGCGGATACGCGCCGATGGGCAGCGAAATCTCCCCTCTGGTGGCGATGGAGGAAGCGCGCGCGGTGGGCGCGATCGTCGCCTTTCCCGCCTTCGACCATCCCGCCAAGCCATTCCGCTTCCGCGCCGGGGACCCGCTCCAGCCGGGTCCGTTCGGGATGATGCAGCCATCACCGCGGGCCCCGGTGGTCGAGCCCGATCTGATCCTTGTCCCATTGGTCGCGATCGACCGCAGCGGCAGCCGGCTCGGGCGCGGCAAGGGCCATTATGACGCGGCCCTGGCGCGGCTGCGCAAGGGCGGAGCGAAGCTGGTCGGGGTCGGCTGGGACAGCCAGCTGCTCGACGATCCGATCCCCAGCGACGATTGGGACATCCCGCTCGACGGCTTTGCCTCGCCGGCCGGGCTATTGTGGTTCCGGGACTGACATGGAGCCGTCGGCCCGAAAACTCGCCGGTGCGGCGCTCCTCATCACCCTGATCGTCGTGTGGGCGGTGCTTGTCGCATCCCTCGCCCGTTTCGTCGGACAATGGCCTGTACTGGTTCAGGCGCCGTTCTACCTCGTCATGGGAGTAGCGTGGATCTTTCCGGCCAAGCCACTGGTTCGCTGGATTGAAACGGGCCGTTTCCGTGCCGGCACGAGCGACCGGAATTGAAGCGACTGTCCTAGAGGAATATATCACCTGCGATGCAGAGCCTGGCTGAAACCCGCCCCTTCGATGGGCTGACCAAACGCGCGCGAGCGGCGTTCGCGGGCGCTCGCCGCCTCGCCGTCCGCGACCCGCGCGCCGCCGCCGGGTTCGCAATTGCGTCGGCCATTGGACTGGGTGTAGCGGCCTCGCAGCTGTTCCCGGTCACCGACGGCGCCAATGCCGCGCCCCCCGCCCCGCCGCCGATGCTGGTGAGGCCGATCGCACCGCAGCAGGCGCAGACCATCAACGCCGCCTTGCCGCTCGAGAACGGCGACAACCCCGCCGCGCGCGCTTTCGAGTTCACCGGCGGCGCTGCCGCGCGCGCCCAGGCGCTGCAATGCCTTGCCAGCGCGGTCTATTACGAGGCCGGAAACCAGGATCTGGACGGGGGCAAAGCGGTCGCGCAGGTGATCCTCAATCGGGTCCGCCATCCCGCTTTCCCGTCCAGCGTCTGCGGAGTCGTCTATCAGGGCTCGACCCGGGTTACCGGCTGCCAGTTCACCTTTACCTGCGACGGCTCGCTCGCCCGCGGCCCCGACGCGGCGGGTTGGAAGCGCGCGCGCGTAATCGCCCAGGCCGCGCTCGCCGGTGCGGTTTATGCCCCGGTCGGCTGGGCAACCCACTATCACGCCAATTATGTCGTTCCATATTGGGCGGCCTCGCTGGCCAAGAATGCGGTGGTCGGACCGCACCTTTTCTATCATTGGGCCGGCGGGTGGGGAGAACCCCGCGCCTTCGCCCAGGGCTATTCGGGACGCGAAGCCGACGCGGATGGACTGCGCAGCACTGCGCTCGCCGCCGAAGCCGCGACCGCGGGGCTGCAGCCGAACAGCGATGCGGCCAGCGATCTGGCCGCGCTGGCCGGGGTCGAGACGATCAAGCTCACGCCCTCGATGCGCGGCGACAAAAGGGTCGCGCTGCGCTTCCACCAGGTCGCGCGCAAGGCCAGCGAAGAGGCCGTCCACGAAGAGTATCTGAAGCGCGTCGACGCTTCTGACAATCTGCGCTTCGCCTTGTCGGGTGATAGCGCCGCGGCCAGTGACACACCGCTCGGCGTCGATTCCGCCAAATAGGCTCGTCAGAGTGCGGCCGGCGGGCCGGCCGGTTGGGGTTCAATGGTCGGGGCGAGCATCAATTCGACCCGCAGCCTGATCGCATCGAGCCGGCTGTCGAGCGCCCAGCCGTCATCGGACAGTTTTAACCCCTCGCTCCAGTGACGGCGCACGACGCCGACCTCGCGGAATGGTCCCTGGTCGCGCAACGGGTCGCGGTCCTGGAGGAGGATGACCGCATAATCGAACGCGGCGCAGCGGTCGAAGGTGCGGACCTCGGGGTCCAGCCGAAATTCGAGGTGACACGTCCGGCTCCGTGCCGCGAACTCCATCTCGTCAAGCGATGCAAAGTCGTTGCGAACCCGGGCCACCGTGGCTTCGATATCGGCCAGGTCGATTGGCTGTTCGAGAGGGGTTGCTCGCGCAACTCGGTCGCGCGCTTTGGCGACAGGCTCGATGCGGGACGCCCCCGCGCGCGCTCCAAAGCCGCTATCGAAGCGCCCCCCCGCGAGAATGGCCAGCGAGAGCAGGCCGACCGCCAGCGACAAAGCGATTACCTGCCAGGCAGGGCCGATCCGCGCGATCACTGGATGAGCGTGGAATTCAAGCGCCTCGCCGCGCCCTTCGCGTGCCTTGAGCTCGCGATAGGCCCGGGTGATCTCCGCGGCCCGGCCAGCGTCCCCGCCGGCCCTGTCGGGATGATGCACCTTGATCAGCCGCCGATAAGCCTGCTCGATCGCCTGCCGGTCCGCGCCGGGTGACAGTCCGAGCAACGCATATGCCGATCGATCACCGCCCATCGCAGCGGTCTAGGCGAGCGTTCCCGCAAATGAAATGTGGCGCGAGTGACGGGACTCGAACCCGCGACCTCCGGCGTGACAGGCCGGCGCTCTAACCAACTGAGCTACACCCGCGTTCTGGGCGCCAAACATTTAAGCGTGGCGGGCAACTAGGTGGCGGGCTTTTTAGTGTCAACCATGGCGGGCCCCATTTCGCGCCGCTCGTCGATTTCTTCCTCATCGGGCTCGCCGACGTGGGTCAGCGT
>JANNDN010000149.1:0-5262 GCA_031387795.1 Sphingomonas sp. | reverse complement strand
GGGTCCGATCAGCCCGACCGCCTCCATTTCCGCGAACGCCTTCCACATCCCGATCAGCCCGGTGCCGCCGCCGGTGGGATAGAAAATCGCGTCCGGCACCCGCCAGCCGAGCTGCTCGACCAGCTCGAACCCCATCACCTTCTTGCCCTCGAGCCGATAGGGCTCTTTCAGCGTCGAGCAATCGAACCACAGCCCCTCGGCTGCGCCCTTGCCGACCAATGCGCCGCATTCGTCGATCTGCCCGTCGGCGACGAACACACGGGCGCCGTGCGCGCAGGTTTCGGTGATGTTGATCGCGGGCGTCTCGGCGGGGCAGATGACGATCGTCTCGATCCCCGCGGCGGCGGCATAAGCGGCGAGCGCGGCGCCGGCATTGCCGTTCGTCGGCATGGCGATCCGCTCGATCCCCAACTGCCGCGCCATCGTCACTGCCATCGCCAGGCCCCGCGCCTTGAACGATCCGGTCGGGAGCCGGCCCTCGTCCTTGACCAGCAAATTGGGGCCGCCGGTTCGGGTCAACGGGAGGATCGGGGTTTCAATCTCGCCCAGGCTGACCGGCACGGTGCCTTGCGCCAGCGGGAGCAGCTCGGTCCATTTCCACATCCCCGGCGGCCGGTCGGCGACGCTCTCTCGGGTCAGCGTCCGCCGCGCCGCTTCCAGATCGTAGCGCGCGAGCAGTGGGCGCCCGGCGGACGAAAGATTGTGCACCTGCCCCGCCTCATAGCGCTCGCCAGTGAGCGAACATTCGAGGTGGGTGATCGCCATCAGCAATTGGCATCGTCGATCGGCTCGCGCTCGATCTGGATCGTGGAATGGGTGATGCCGAAGCGATCGTGGAGCATCGCCAGCGCGCTTTTGAGCAGGGCGTCGGTCGACCCCGATCCAGGCGCGACGAGATGCGCGGTAAGCGCGGTCTCGGTGGTGCTCAGTCCCCACACGTGGAGGTCGTGGACCGCCGCGACCCCGTCCAGCCCGGCCAGCGCGCTCTCGACCTCGTCGATCGCGATCCCGCGCGGCACCCCGGCGAGCGACATGCCGACCGATTCGCGGAGCAGGCCGACGCTGCCCCACAGGATCACGCCGGCGACGACCAGGCTCATCACCGGGTCGACCCATTGCTGCCCGGTCAGCAGAATGATCACGCCCGCAAACACCACCGCCGCCGAAACCGCCGCGTCGGCGGTCATGTGGAGAAAGGCGCCGCGGACATTGATGTCTCCGGCCCGGCCCTTGGCGAACAGCAAAGCAGTGCCAAGGTTGGCCGCGATCGCCACCGCCGCGACCCAGATCATCGTCATCGCCTCGGCCGGAGCGGGATCGAGCAGCCGACGCACCGCTTCGGCGGCAATTGCCCCGACCGCGACGAGCAGGAACAAAGCGTTGATCAACGCGGCCAGGATTGACGCTTTCTTGAGCCCGTAGGTGAAGCGGGCGGAGGCGCGGCGCTTGGCCATCACCGATCCCGCCCAGGCCACCACCAGCCCAAGGACATCGGACAGATTGTGCCCGGCGTCGGAGATGAGGGCCATCGAATCGCCCAGCACTCCAAAGGTGAACTCGAGGATAACGATGCCGAGGTTGAGAACGATGCCGAGCGCGAACGCGCGGCTGTAATCCCCCGTGCCGGGAGCGGCGTGATGCGAATGCGCGTGCCCGGCCGACATGGTGCCAAGCCTAGGGACCGTTCGAAATTCCCGCAAACATCCATTCATCGAAAAAGGACGCTCGATCACCTCAATCGGGCTTGTCATAATATATCATGCCGAATAACGCCCCGGCCATGCCTTCTCCCCGATACGCCTCAGCTGCGTTCCTAATTGGCGCGGTCGCCGTTCCGGTTGTGGCTCAGTCCACCGCCGATCCCGCGCCGACTGCCCAGGCCACGCCCGGCGACGCCACCGCCGCCCACACCGATGCCCACGTCGAGGATAAATCGATCGTCGTGACCGGCGTCCGGCGGCGGGCGCACGATGTGCTCGGCGGGCTGTCGGTGCTCGACGAAGCGGATCTGGTGCGCGCGCTTCGGCCGAGCATCGGCGAGACCCTGGCGCAGCTTCCGGGCGTGTCGGCGACCAGCTTCGGACCGGTCGCCTCGGCTCCGGTCCTGCGCGGCCTGTCGGGGGACCGGGTACGGGTGCTGACCGACGGCATCGGCACGCTCGATCTGTCCTCTGCCGGCCCCGACCATGCGATTTCGATCAACCCGCTGACCGCCGAGCGGATCGAGGTGTTGCGCGGGCCCGCGGCCTTGCTGTTCGGATCGTCGGCGATCGGCGGGGTCGTCAATGTGATCGATGCGCGCATCCCGCGCCGACTGCCCGAAGGCCCGGTCGGGATCGACGCGCTGGCGCAATATGGCACGGCCGCGAACGAGCGGTCGGCCAACATCTCAATCAACGTGCCCCTCGGCGGCAAGTTTGTCGCCCACGCGGACGCCAACGTTTCGAAAACCGACGACCTCAGAACTGGCGGTTTCATTCTGTCGAAGGCGCTGCGAGAGGAAGCCGCGGCTGGCGCGGACCCCGCCATCCGCGCGCTCGCCGACCTCAAGGGCAAGCTGCCGAATTCCTCGTCCAGTGCGAAGGAAGGCGCGCTCGGCCTCGCTTACGTCGACGGCGGGCTCAACTTCGGCGCGTCGATTACCCGCCACACGCAGAAATACCGGGTGCCGATCCGTTATTCGCTCGATCCCGATATCGAGGCGGAGGCGCCGACGATCGACCAGGAGCAGGCCCGTTTCGACGTGCGCGCCGAAGTGCCGCTCGGCGGCCTCTTCAGCCAGCTGCGTGCGCGCGGCGGATATGCGGATTATCATCACGACGAACTCGACGACACCGGCGCGATCGGATCGAGCTTCTACAGCAAGGGCGGCGAGGGCCGGGTCGAGCTGGTCCAGCGCGACCGCTCGGGCTGGGGCGGAACTAGCGGCGTCCAGCATCTCAATCGCAATGCAAGGATCGTCGGCGCGGAGAAATTCCTGCCCGAAAGCCGTCAGAAGCAAACCGGCCTGTTCACCCTGCAAAGCTACGTCCGCGGCCCATTTCGTCTCGAGGGCGGCGCTCGGCTCGAATTCAGCAAGCTGACCGCCCGGCAAGACGAGCAACTGGCAACGCCCGCTGCGGCGCTCGACTTTACCACTTTGTCAGGCTCGATCGGCGGACAATATGAGATCGCGACGGGGTGGCGCGCCGGCCTGTCGCTGTCGCGCAGCGCCCGCGCGCCGGCGATCGAGGAACTCTTCTCCAACGGCCCCCACGCCGCGAGCCAGTCGTTCGAGATCGGCAATCGCGACCTCAGTCCCGAACGCAGCACCTCGGTCGAGCTGTCGCTGCGCCGGATAACGGGGCCGGTCCATTTGACCGCAAACATTTATTACAGCCGCTTCGGCAATTTCATTTTCAAAACCCCGACCGGAGAGATTGAAGACGAGCTCCCGGTTTTCCGGTTCCGCGAAGGCAAGGCCGCTTTCTATGGCTTCGAAGTCGAAGGCGACGCCAAGCTGGGCCAAGCGCTGGGCGTCAATTGGGGCGCCGAGTTTCAGGCCGATGCGGTGCGCGCGACGGTCACGGACTTCGGCCCTGTGCCATTCATTCCGCCGCTGCGGGTGCGCGGCGCGCTGACCGGATCACGCGGCCAGGTCGACGGGCGCGTCGAGGTCGAGCGGGCGTTCGCGCACAATCGCACCGCGCCCGACGAAACCGACACGCCGGGCTATACTATGGTCAACGCCGCGATCGACTGGCATCCGTTCGCTGCCAATCCGAAGCTGACCTTGTCGCTGATCGGAAACAATTTGTTCGACGTCGAGGCGCGCCGCAGCACCAGCCAATTGAAGGACTACGCCCCGCTCGCGGGCCGCGATATCCGCCTCTCCGCGAGCCTGTCCTTCTAATCTGTCGACGCCGGCGGCTTAAAAGTCGATCCCGGCAGCGATCGCCTCGAGCTTGCGGATTCGTTCTTTCAGATCAGCGATCTCGATCCGCCCGCCAGCGGGAGGAAGACCGCGTTCCGAAAAGCTTTGGCTCAGCTCCATCTTCTTGAGGTCGAGCCAGCCGTTCCAGGCCCGCAAGCCTGCCCAACCGGCGCCGCCGAGACCTACCACCAGGCTCGCCGACAGGGTCGCAAGAGACAGCGGGTCCATCATTTTTCCTCCTGCCGGAGCGCCTCGATTTCGCGCGCGAGGTCGTCATTGGGCGTGTTGAGGTGATGATCGACGGCCATCATCCGGCGGTCGTTGACGTCGAGGTCGTTGACCATCGCGTGGACCGTCGCCGGTCGCCGCGACACGTCTTCCATGCGCTCGAACTCGCTCTTGCCCCGGTCGCCCTGGAGCGCCCGCTTCTTCTTGAGCACCAGATAGATGCCGATCGCTGCATAAGCGACCAGCGTCCACTGGAAGCTGATGAGGATTGCGCTGGCGACGAAGCCGATGCGCAGGAAGGTCGGGTCGATGCCCACGATCCCCCCGAGCGTCGAGCACACCCCCGCAATCTTCGCGTCTTCCGACTTCAGCGAATATGGATAGATTTTCCGCGCCATGGTCCCCTGTTCCCTTCTCAATTCGAGCGCGCGGCGAACGCCGCTTTCAACGCGTCGAGTTCAGCGTCCACCTCGTCGGCGGCGCGAAGCTCGGCAATTTCTTCCTCCAGGCTGCGCGGCCCGGCGAGTCCCAGCGCGTCGGCCCGGCCTTCCGCGAAGTCGGCGCGGCGTTCGAGGATCTCGAACTTGGCCAGCGCGTCCTCGGTCCGGCTGCCGTGCAAGATTTCGTTGGCGCGGGCCCGCGACATGGCCCCTTCGAAGCGCGCCGCGATCGCATTCTGGCGGGCACGGGCTTCGCGGAGCTTGGCCTGGAGCTTGGCGATGTCGCGCTCATAATCCTTCAGGTGACCCTCGATCTGGCCGACCTCGGCGGACAGACTCGCGACCATTTCCGTGGCCTTCTGCTTTTCCGCCAGAGCGGCGCGGGCGAGGTCCTCGCGGCCCTTTTCCAGGGCGAGTTCGGCGCGCCCCGTCCACTCGTCGCCGATCGTATCGATCCGGCGCAGTGCGCGCTGCATTTCCTTGACATCGGCGATCGAGCGCGCGGCACTGGCGCGGATCTCGACCAATGTCTCTTCCATCTCGAGGATGATCATCCGGATCATTCGATCGGGGTCCTCGGCGCGGTCCAGCAACTCGCCCATATTGGCCGCGAAGATGTCGCGGGCGCGGCTGAAAATCGGTCCGCCGAGCCAGCTCGCGGGACCGGTGCCGCGGGGCTCT
>JANNDN010000146.1:0-3586 GCA_031387795.1 Sphingomonas sp. | reverse complement strand
AGTGATCGATTTCAGCACCGCGTCGCGCTGGCGGCGCCGGTCGAGCCGCTCGGGCCAGCTTTGCGCATAATTGATCATTCCGACCCAGCCCGCATTCTGCTTGTCCGAACGGGCGTAGGTCGACAGGATCGGCTCGCGCGCCCGCTCGAGCAAATCGGCGCTGATCGGCTTGTCGCGCATCTCGGCCGCGATCTGGCGGAACGCCGCGTCGATCCGGTCCATGTCGCCCGGCGCGGCCGAAGTAACGAGCGTGATGTACCCGAAATCGGGATAGGTCTGCTGGTCGAAGGACACGCCCTGCGGCGCATAGCTCGCCCCCAATTTCTCGCGCACCGTCTCCAGCGCTTCGAGGCTCATGGCCTGAGCGAGCAGATCGCGAACAAGCGAATCCTTGAGATCGCGGTCGTCGTCCGTCGGCCAGCTGACCGCGACTACGCCCTGGTCCGCCTGCCCGTTGTGCGTGAGGGTGGTCGTACCTTTCGCCTTGAACGTCATGGGCGTGGTGGCGAGCGGCATGCGCGTGCGCTGAGGCCGCGCCGGCAATGCCCCCAGGGTCTTCGCGACCTCGGCAATCACCACTTTCTCGTCGAAATCGCCGACGAGCGACAACGCGACTTCGCCTTGCGCCAGTTGCGGGGCGAGCGCGCTGCGCATTTCCTCGAACGTCAGTTTTGACAAGGCATCGCCCGCGGGAATGCCGGCTCGGCCGTCGCCGCCGGTGATCACATAGCCCTCGGCCAACTGCCACACCTGCATCGGCTGTGCCGCGAGCGCTTGCCCGATGGTTTGCGCGATCGGCGGCCATTGCGCCGCCGTTTCGGGACGGAACCCAGTCGCGCTCAGCCGCGCCGCGAGGAGCTTGAGCTGGAGGCCGAGATCGGTGGTCGGCACCTGGCCGCCCGCGGTCAGAGCAGTGCTGTCCGCACTCAGTCCCAACGACACCTGGCGCCCTGCCAGAATCTTGCGCAATTCGGTTGCGTCGTGCGCTTTGAGACCATCTTGCGGCACCAGAAGCGGCGCCATCACCAACAGGCCCGGCCGGTCGATCGGAAACAGCTCCGACCCGCGCCCGACTTCCATCTTGAACGAAACCTTGTCCGGCTCCCACTCGGTCCGCTTGAGATTGAGCTGGACGCCATTGGCGAAACGCAATGTGCGGATGCCCAGGTCGGCGATCGTGTCGTCGAACACGACCTTCCCCGGGGTTCCAAAGCTGTCATAGGCGAAGGCCTTGGCCGCCGCCTCCACTGGCGCCTTAACCGCAACCTGCGCGCTGCTTTGGAGCAACGCCGCGATCGTCTTGTCCAGATCGGCGACCGCCGCCTTGGACGACACATGGACCAGCGTCGGCTGACCCTGCCAGGCCGCCTTGAACGCGGCCGACACGGTCGCGGGTGTGATCGAGGCCTCGATCGCTTTGTAAAAGGTCAGATCGAAGTCGGGGGATGTGGGGATCCCGTTGCCGAAGGATTGCGCGACCAGGCTTTCGGCGATGGCGGCGTTCTTCCGACTGCTCTGCTGGGCCGCGGCATTGGTCAACGCCGCCAGAAAATTGGTTTTGACCTCGTCGATCTCGCTCTGGGTGAAACCATGCTGATCGGCGCGCCGCATTTCCTGTTCGCCAAGCGCCAGCGCGTCCTTCCAGCGGCCGTCGCGGGCGATCACGTACAGGCCGAAGGTCTGGGCATTGCGCGCCATATCCTGCCGCGCGAACTGGGCGCCCAGGACTGCGCTGTCGGGCGCCAGGGTGATCGGCTGGAAACGATTGCCGATGATCGTGCCGGCGACCGTCTCGAGCAGTTTTTGCCGCTCTTCGGCGACGGTGTTGGCGGGCGGGACATAGGTCCGGGCGCGCTCGAGCATGACGATCTCGGGGATCGCCGGATCGGCGAAATTCCCGATCAAAGGCTGCCCTGGAGCGGCCACCGGCCCGCGATAATCCGTCCCCGCCTTTCCGACCGGCTTCCAGTCGCCGAATTCGGCGGCGATCTTCTTTTGCAGTGCGGCGGGATCGACATCCCCGACGATCACCAACGTCGCCTCCTCCGGGCGATAATAAGCATGATAGAAATCGCGCAGGTCCTGCGGCGAAATCTTGCGGATCTGGTCGGGATTGGCGCGAATCGCCGAGGCCAGGCGATTGTCCGGAAGCTCGGTCGACAGCACGTCCTCCAGGCGCCGCCGGTTGGGATCGTTGCGCAGGCTGGCTTCCGACACGATGATGCCCCGTTCGCGGTCGACCGCGGCCGGCGCGATGGTCAGGCGACCGGCGATCTCGCGCATGATCGACAAAGCCGCATCGAGGGTCACCGCCTTCGAATTGGGCAGATCGAGCTTGTAGGTCGTGTGGTCGAGCCCGGTTTCGGCATTGGTGTCCGCGCCGAACGACAGGCCCAACCGCTCGAGCATCGGGACCAATTTGCCTTCGGGAATATTCTGCGATCCGTTGAACGCCATATGTTCGACGAAATGCGCGGCGCCGCGCTGCGCATCGCTTTCGTCCTTGGCGCCGCCCCGGAACCCGAACCGGATCGAGACTTCCCCCTTGGGCGTCTCATGCTGCTGGATGGCGAAACGCATGCCATTGGGCAGGGTCCCCAGCACCGCTTTGGGATCGGCCTGAAGATCGGGGCTGGCGATGGTCCAACCCGGCGCGCTGGCCGCCGGCTGATTTTCGCCCGACGAAGCTGCGATGGCGGGTGCTGGAGCAGCGACGAGAGCCGACCCTGACCCGAGCAGGGCCGCGACAAGACGAAGCGCAGGCCGGCTGCGCGTCAGACGATACATGATATTCTCCCCATTTGATTCGAACGCTGATGAGATGGTGCGAGGCGCAAGGCCATGGGCGCAAAGGAATTTCTACCAACGGTATAAGCTGAGCCGGATTGGCCGCAAGCCATGATAAATTGGGGATAAGCGCGAGTCGGACCCTTGATCGAGCGGCTCTCTCACCCGACATTCCTCCCCATAGAGCCCGTCGCGGTTCGGCGGGCGTGGAGAATTTCCCCGAATGCCCAGTTTTGCCCGCGATCTCGAACAGACCCTGCACAATGCGCTCGGCGAGGCGAGCAAGCGCCGCCACGAATATGCGACCCTCGAGCATCTGCTCGTCGCGCTGATCGACGACGAACATTCCAGCAAGGTGATGATCGCCTGCGGGGTCAATCGCGACGAGCTGCGCGCGAGCGTGAAGCAATATCTCGATCACGAACTCGGCGCCCTGATCGCCGACAGCGCCACCGACCCGACCCCGACCTCGGGGTTCCAGCGGGTGGTTCAGCGCGCCATCCTCCACGTCCAGTCGTCGGGCCGCGACGAGGTTACCGGCGCCAATGTGCTCGTCGCTTTGTTCTCCGAGCGCGAAAGCTATGCGGTCTATTTCCTCCAGCAGCAGGACATGAGCCGGCTCGATGCGGTGACCTACATCAGCCACGGGGTCGGCAAGGGCGACAGTCCCGCGATCGAAACCCGCGCCCCCGAAGGCGCCGAGGAAAAGACCGAAAAGGCCGAAGGCAAGAAGGAAAGCGCGCTCGCCCAGTTCACGGTCAACCTCAACGAGAAAGCCAAAATGGGCAAGGTCGACCCG
>JANNDN010000134.1:0-4099 GCA_031387795.1 Sphingomonas sp. | reverse complement strand
TCTGCGGCCGCGCCCTCGACCTCGATATCGACCGAGCGGATGTCGGGCCCGACGATTTGCCCGAGCAGCCGGCCGAGCTTTTCGGCGAGCACCATATAGGGGGTCAGCCGCGGCGCTTCCTCGGGCGAGAGCGAGGGCATGTTGACCGCGTTGGTGATGCCGCCGCTGACCAGGAAATCGCTCATTTGCTCGGCGACCTGGATCGCCACATTGACCTGCGCCTCGGTGGTCGAGGCGCCGAGGTGCGGGGTACAAATAAGGCCGGGGGTGCCGAACAAGGCATTGTCGCGCGCCGGTTCCTCGCTGAACACGTCGAGCGCGGCGCCCGCCACATGGCCGCTGTCGAGCGCGTCCTTGAGCGCGGCCTCGTCGATCAGACCGCCGCGCGCGCAATTGACGATGCGGACACCCTTCTTGGTCTTCGCCAGCGCCTCGCGCGACAGGATGCCGCGGGTCTGGTCGGTCAGCGGGGTGTGGAGGGTGATGAAATCGGCCTTGGCGAGAAGCTCGTCGAGCTCGGCCTTCTCGACTCCAAGTTCGAGGGCGCGGTCGGGGCTGAGAAAGGGATCGTAGGCGACGACCTTCATCTTGAGCCCATGGGCGCGATCGGCGACGATCGAGCCGATATTCCCGCACCCGATCAGACCCAGTGTCTTGCCGCTCAGTTCGACCCCGAGGAAGCGGTTCTTCTCCCACTTGCCGGCCTGGGTCGAAGCGTCGGCCTGGGGAATTTCGCGGGCCAAGGCGAAGAGCATGGCGATGGCGTGCTCGGCGGTGGTGATCGAATTGCCGAAGGGCGTATTCATGACCACGATTCCGCGCGACGAGGCGGCGGGGACGTCAATCGTGTCGACCCCGATCCCGGCGCGGCCGATGATCCTGAGCCGCGGCAAAGCGCGGTCCATGAGCGCCGCGGTGACCCGGGTCGAACTGCGCACCGCCAGCCCGTCATAGCCGCCAATGATCTCGGCGAGTTCGTCGGCGGACAGGCCCGGGCGCTCGTCGACCGCGATCCCGCGCTCGGCGAAGACCGCGGCGGCGCGCGGGTCCATCTGATCGGCGATGAGGACTTTCAACTGGGTCATTTTTTACATCCGTTCGCCCTGAGCTTGTCGAAGGGCTGTTTTGATTGAGAAGGAGAAGGGCAGAGCTTCGACGGGCTCAGCCCGAACGGGTGGAGGAGGGCCGAGCCGCCTCCCACGCCCAATCGAGCCAGGGGCCAAGCGCCTCGATATCCGCCGCGTCGACCGTCGCTCCGCACCAGATGCGGATGCCTGGCGGGGCAACGCGGTAGCCGGCGATGTCGAAGGCGGCGCCCTCGGCCTCGAGGAGCGCGGCGAAACGCTTGACGAAGGCGTGGTCGGCGCCGGCCAGCGTCAGGCAGACGCTGGTCGTCGAGCGGGTGGCGGGGACTTCGGCGAGGTAGGTCAGCCAGTCGCGTTGCGCGACGATGCGGTCGAGGGCGGCGGCATTGGCCTCGGTACGCGCGATGAGGCCCTTCAGCCCGCCCTCCGAACGCGCCCATTCGAGCGCGAAAATCGCGTCCTCGACCGCGAGCATCGAGGGGGTGTTGATGGTCTCGCCGCGGAAAATGCCTTCGTTGAGCTGGCCGCCGCTCATGAGGCGGAACAGCTTGGGCAGCGGCCGGTCGGGGGTGAAGCGCTCGAGCCGCTCGACCGCTCGGGGACCGAGGATGAGGACACCATGCCCGCCTTCGCCGCCGAGCGCTTTCTGCCAGCTGAAGGTGGCGACATCGATCTTGTCCCACGGCAAATCGTAGGCGAACACCGCGCTGGTCGCGTCGGCGAAGCTGAGGCCCTGGCGGCCGTCCGCGATCCACCCGCCGTCGGGGACCCGGACCCCGCTGGTGGTGCCGTTCCAGGTGAACAGCACGTCGCTGTCCCAATCGGCCGCGGCGAGATCTGGCAATTGCCCATAATCGGCGCGCAGGATGGTGGGGTCGAGCTTGAGCTGCTTGACCGCATCGGTGACCCACGCCTCGCCGAAACTTTCCCAGGCGAGGCAGGTGACTCCGCGCTGCCCAAGCATCGACCACATCGCGAGTTCAAAGGCGCCGGTGTCCGAGCCCGGGACGATGCCGATGCGGTGGGTGTCGGGAAGTTCGAGCATCGCGCGCATCAGCTCGACGCAATGGCCGAGGCGCTGCTTGCCGATCGTGCCGCGGTGCGATCGCCCGAGGGATTCGATGGCCAAGTGTTGCGGGGACCAGCCGGGTGGCTTGGCGCACGGGCCCGACGAAAAATATGGTCGCGCCGGAAGGGGCGGCTTGGCCCGGTGCGCGGGCGCACCGGTTGGCGGTGTAGTCGTCACAAATAACTCTCCTCGCAGAGAGCACGCGCCGCGTTGGGACGGCGTGGCCCAAAGCCTCTCTAGCGGGCCGAATCGGCGAGGGAAATGGGAAGTCGGACTTTCTCCACCGAAACATCGCGCGGCGGTGGCGGTCAGGAGAATAGTAACGGCAATCGAACGACTCACCGCACGGAATCGGCGACTCGTCCCGCCTCAGGGAACCGAAGGTTGAACTGGTTAACCATTCCGACCCAAGGTCAAATCGTCGTTGCGGGGGACTTTCGCATACGGCCTGGGGGCTGGGGAGCCTTCATTGAAGTGGGAACGCCAAGCCGCGCCAACTGCGCGAGCGGCGAGATAATGTGGAGCGGGGACTAGAATGGCTCAGGTGATGACCGCGACGTACGGACTGTTCCGCGATCGCGATCTCTTTGTCCACGACGGGTCGAAGCTCCGCCGCTTCCGCCTGTCCGCGCCCGTTCAAGCAATTCTTTTCCTCGTGTTTCTCGGACTCGTCGCCTGGGCCGCGTTCGCCACCGCGCAGCTGCTGTCGCGTCCGTTCAGCGCGATGAGCCTGTCCGATGCAACCGAAGCGCGCGCTCGGCAGATCGAGCAGCGCCAGGCGATTATCGAGGCCGCGCTCCGTGGCGAGAAAATCGACTCCGGCATGGTGGTTGCAGCCGCCGGCACCGGCGATGTCGCCGGCGACGGCCCGCTCGGCCGGGTTGAGCGCCACCAGTTTAAGCAGGCCGCGCTCGCCGCCGCCGCGCTCGATGTCCGCTATCAAGTGACCGCCGCTGAGCTAAAGCGGCTCGGCCTCACCCCCGCGCAGGTCGGCACGAGCGATGGCGTTGGCGGTCCGTTCGAGAGCGCCGCCAACCCGACTTTCAAGGCTTTGTTCAACAGCTGGAAGAAGCTCGACCAGCTTCAGGACGGCGTCATCGCCATCCCCTCCGACAAACCGATCAAATATGATGTCGCTTTCACCAGCGGCTATGGCGTTCGCTCCGACCCGTTCCGTTCGGGCGCCGCAATGCACCCCGGGATCGATCTCGCCGGCCCCGCCGGAACCCCGATTCAAGCGACCGCAGACGGCACCGTCGTCCGCGCCGGCTGGAACAGCGGCGGCTACGGCAATCTGGTCGAGGTCGACCATGGCCGCGGGATCACCACCCGCTACGCCCATTTGTCGTCAATGGCGGTCAAGGCCGGCGATCACATCACTCGGTCGCAGCTCGTCGGCCGCATGGGCTCGACCGGCCGTTCGACCGGCAGCCACCTTCACTATGAAGTCCGCATCGACGGCCGCGCGGTCAACCCGATCCCGTTCATGAAGTCGACCGATTATGTCCTCGCCATGCAGCGCCGCGCCGGAGCGACCTCGATGGACGCCGTCGCTTTGGGCGGCCCCCAGAAGTAAGCGCTTTGCTTGCCGGTAAGCAGGCGGCACCCTATCTCCTCCCTTGTGAGCGAGCCCTCAATCATCCTGACCGAAAGCGCCGCGCGCCGCGTGGCGTGGATCGCCGAGCGTCAAGGCAAGCCCGCGATCCTGCGGCTTGCAGTCGATGGCGGCGGCTGTGCCGGCTTCTCCTACCGCTTCGAATTGGCGGACTCATCCGAAGACGGCGATACGCTGGCCAAGACCGATGGCGTGACCCTGGTGGTCGATCCCGTCAGCCTCGATCTGGTGCGCGGGAGCGCGGTCGATTTCGTCGAGGATCTGGGCGGGGCCGCGTTCAAGGTCACCAATCCCAATGCGGCCTCGGGCTGCGGCTGCGGAAGCAGTTTC
>JANNDN010000131.1:0-10838 GCA_031387795.1 Sphingomonas sp. | reverse complement strand
CGTCCCGCGAACGCCCGCGGTGCCTGAAAAATCGTGCGAAAGAAGCCGGTCGATCGGGGTGAAACCGTCGGGATAGAGGGCCGGTAGCCGCGTCGGCAGGCGGAAATTGGCCCAGCCGCCGGCCTTCTTTCGGCCGATCGTGCCGAAGGCGTAAAGCCCGGCCGTCTCGCCGAGCGGGACCATCGCATTGGCCGAGAAGATATCGAGCCGGTACTTGGCGTCGCCGAACACGCGGTTGACCTTGGGATAGTCCTCGAGGTCCGCCCACTCCGGATGCGCGCCCGATTCCACCGCGAGCACGACGCGCTGGTCGGGTCCGCCGGCGTTGCTGTAATCGTGAAAGCGATGTTCGGCGGTGAGGTTGAGATAGCCGTCCTTGCCGAGGGGCAAGCCGATATTGCCGGTGGCGCCGAGCGTCTCTCCGTCGCCCTTGAAATATTGGCCGGCATAAAGCTCGGCGGTCGCCCCGCGCCGGTCCGATTTGAGGATCAGATTGACGACCCCGGCGATGGCGTCGGAGCCATATTGGGCGGCGGCGCCGTCGAGCAGCACCTCGACGCGCTCGATCGCCTGAAGGGGCACGAAATGGAGGTCGGGGGCCGCGCCTCCTTGAAACGAGCTCGACAGCACCGACAAATTGCCGCTGCCGTGGAGCCGTTTGCCGTTGATGAGGACCAACGTGTGATTGGGCGACAGCCCGCGCAGCCGCGCCGACAGCGTCTCGTTGGCGAGGTCGTTGCCGACCGCTTGCGTGTTGAACGAGGCGACCACCGAAGCCAGCGCGTTGGTGAGGCCCGGCGACCCTGATTGCTCGAGCGATTCCGCGCTGACCACCTGGACCGGCTCGGCGCTGTCCTTGGCGCGAATGCCCGACAGGCGGGTTCCGGTGACGATGATGGTCTCGCTTGGAGCGGTCGGCTCCAGCGCAGGAACGGCGTCGGCAGCCAGCACGGCAATCAGAAGCATACTCATCGACCGGCCCCCCGCCAGACACCCGCACATTGGGCGATTTCGATGACGCTAGACGAAAAAGCGGGAGCCGCAACCGCCGTCGGCAGGGCGAGTCAGCCGAATGGCAGGAGATTGGGCGGCGGCGCGTCCGCGGTGTCGATCCCGCGCTCGGCCAGAAAGCGGTGGGCGACGATCTCGGCCTGCTGCTCGAGGCCGTAGCGGCGGAACGGTTTTCCGGGCGTCAAGCGGTAGCGATAGAGGCAGAATGGATGGCGCATGAGGGGGAGGTAGAAGCGACCGCCTTTTTGCGCCTGCCAGACGTGGGTCATCTCGTGGATGAAGAAGGCCTGGCGGCGGAGCGGCTCGGCGGAAAAATCCTCCGACCAGCCGCCGCCGTCGGGGTGGAAATAGATGTGCCCCATCGGCGCCATCGCCGAGCCCCGCGGGTGGAGCGGCCACCATTTGCCGCGCTTGAGCGTGACTTGGCGATAATCGATCACCTCTCCGAACACGGACCGGGCAAGCGCGATTTCGCCGGCGGTGAGGGAACGCGAACGCATCGCTGCTAGTTAGGCGCGCGAACCCCTCCGACCAAGTGGTCCGCACACTTGCGGGTAGCCGGGAGCGCGGCTAGGGCGGGCGAAAGAATCTATGGAGGAAACGACCCATGAGCGAGACCACCGATCGGGTGAAGAAGATTGTTGTCGAACATCTGGGCGTCGAGGCCGACAAGGTCACCGAGGATGCCAGCTTCATCGACGATCTTGGTGCCGACAGCCTCGACATCGTCGAGCTGGTGATGGCGTTCGAGGAAGAGTTCGGGGTCGAAATTCCCGATGATGCGGCGGAAAAGATCACCACCGTCCGCGATGCCATCGAATATATCGACAGCAACAAGGGATAAGGCCCCGCTGTCCGTCAGGTCACGCGAGGCAGGTGCCACCGGCTTGACGCCGGGGCGACAACAGGCTCAGCCCGCGGGGGCGTGAGCCTGTTTTGCCATCAGGAGGAAGTGACATGCGCCGTGTCGTTGTGACTGGCCTGGGACTGGTGACCCCGCTTGGGGCGGACGTCGAGACGGTGTGGAAGAACATACTCGCCTCGAAAAGCGGCATTGGCCCGATCACCCGCTTCGATACCACCGACCAGAAAGCCAAGATCGCGGGCGAGGTGAAGCCGAAAGACCATGAATATGGCTTCGACCCCGACAAGCGCGTCGACCATAAGGTCCAGCGCCAGGTCGACCCGTTTATCATTTACGCGATCGATGCCGCGGGTCAGGCGCTGGAGGATGCGGGCCTGACCGAGATGGACGAGGAAACGCGGATCCGCGCCGGGGTCTCGATCGGCTCGGGCATCGGCGGCCTGCCCGGAAACGAACTCGAATCGGTCAAATTGCACGACCGCGGGCCGGGCCGGGTCAGCCCGCACTTCGTCCACGGCCGGCTGATCAACCTCACCAGCGGCCAGGTATCGATCAAATATGGCCTGATGGGCCCCAACCATTCGGTCGTCACCGCCTGCTCGACCGGCGCCCACTCGATCGGCGACGCGGCGCGGATGATCAAGGACGACGATGCCGACATCATGCTCGCGGGCGGCGCCGAGAGTACGGTAAATCCGCTTGGCGTGGCCGGTTTCGCCCAGGCCCGCGCGCTCAACATGAGCATGAACGACAATCCCGAAAAGGCCTCGCGTCCCTATGACAAGGGCCGCGACGGCTTCGTCATGGGCGAGGGCGCGGGCGTGGTGGTGCTCGAGGAATATGAGCACGCCAAGGCGCGCGGCGCGAAAATATACGCGGAGGTGGTCGGCTATGGCTTGTCGGGTGACGCCTATCACGTCACCGCGCCGCACCCCGAAGGCAAAGGCGCCGAGCTGGCGATGCGCATGGCGCTCAGGAAAGCGGGGATGGAGCCGGGCGACATCGATTACATCAACGCCCACGGCACCTCGACCATGGCCGATACGATCGAGCTCGCCGCGGCCAAGCGCGTGTTCGGCGACGATCTCTCGGGCGCGTCGATGTCGAGCACCAAATCGGCGATCGGCCATCTGCTCGGCGGCGCGGGAGCGGTCGAATCAATTTTCTGCATCCTCGCCATCCGCGACCAGATCGTCCCGCCGACGCTCAATCTCGACGATCCCGACGAGGGCACCGAGGGCGTCGACCTCGTCCCGCACAAGGCGCGGAAGCGCGAAGTGAAAGCCGCGCTCAACAACAGCTTCGGGTTCGGCGGGACCAATGCCTCGCTGATCATGAAGGCGCTCGACTGACCCGATGAAGGCGCTGGTTCGAGTCGCCGCGCTGGTCGCAATCGCGGGGTTGCTGCTCGTCTACGTCCTGTGGTGGCGCGGCGGCGGCACCGACCAGCCCGTCACTTTCATCGTCGAACAGGGGTCAAGCGTCGGCTCGGTCGCGCGCGATCTCGAGGCCAAGGGGCTGATCGGCTCAGCGGGCCTGTTCAGCGGGTTCGCGCGGGTCCTTGGCGGCGGCGCCCCGGTCCAGGCGGGCGAGTTCGAAATTCCCGCGCACGCCAGTCCCTCGGCGATCCTCAACCTGTTGCAGCACGGGCGGCCGCTTCAGCGGCTGATCACCGTGCCCGAGGGGATGCCATCGATCCTCGTCCAGGAACGGCTCGCGGCGCTGCCTTTCGCAACCGGGAACGCGCCGCTTGCGGAGGAAGGCGCGGTGCTTCCCGACAGCTATACCTTCGAGCGGGGCGAGAGCCGCTCGGCGATTCTCGCGCGGATGACCGCGGCGATGGACCAAGCCTTCGCGAGCGCCTGGGCGGGCCGCAAGGGCGACTGCCCGGTCGGCAACCGCCGCGAGGTGCTGACCCTGGCCTCGATCGTCGAGAAAGAGACCGCCAAACCGTCCGAGCGGCGGACGGTCGCCGGGGTTTATTGCAACCGGCTCAAGATCGGCATGAAGCTCGATGCCGACCCGACGGTCATTTACCCGATCACCAAGGGCAAGCCGCTCGGCCGGCGCATCCTGCGCTCGGAGCTCAACGCCCAGAACGGGTACAACACCTATCGCATGGCCGGGCTGCCCGCGGGACCGATCGCCAACCCGGGCGAGGACAGCATCAAGGCGGTGCTCAACCCCGCGCCGACACGGGCGCTCTATTTCGTCGCCGATGGCACCGGCGGCCATGTGTTCGCGGAAACGCTTCCCGAGCATAATGCCAATGTCGCCAAATGGTATCGCCTGCGGCGCGAGCGGGGCCAGATGTAATTCGGAAGCTCAGGTCAGGAATTCACTGCGGACATAGCCGACCCGCCGCTCTGCGCCCGCATAGCCCCACGCCCAGCCGAGACTGTCGTCGAGCAGAAGAAATGGCTCGCCCGGCTCGAGCAAGCGGATCTCCGCGCCGCTGTCGGAGCCTGTCTCGCGAAGCATGGTGGCGGCCGCGAGCCTGCGCTCGGTCGGGGCTGCGTAATGCGAGGCAATAACCTGGCCGGTCAGCGCGATATCGGCCAGATCATTGCGATAGGCGTGGGTGCGCGGGTCGGGGTGGCTGGACGGGCCCGGGAGCCCGAACGCCTCAGCTTTGGTGGGCGAAGACCGGTGCCCGTTCGATCGGGGCCCGCTCGAGGTTGGCGGCGGTGCGCCCGTCCGGGGCGAGGTTGTGCCTGAATTCTTCAAGAAATTCCGCCCCGTTGCTGGTCCGCACAACGAAGATGTTGCGGCGGTCGTCCTGGTCCCGTTCGCGGCGGAGATAGCCGAGGCCACCGAGCGTATTCAAGGCGCGCGTGACGACCGGCTTGGAAACGCCGAGTAACCGGGCGAGACCGCGCACCGTGTGCGGCCCGGGCGTGAGATAGACAAGCAGAAGAAGTGCCATCTGACGGTTGGTCAGGTCGGGCTTGCCCGACCGGACATAGCCGATCAGCGCCTTCATCCATGACTTGAGCGAAAGCTCGGCCATCCCGTCGTCCTTTGAAAAACTATCGCGTCGCTTGGGGGACAAACCGGCAACGCAGCGAAATGTTGCAGGGAGAGCGCTGAAATCCGCGACTTTTCGACGAACTGGCTGCTTACCGACGTGGATGGAGCGCCTGCACAGCGGCAAAGGTGGCGCGCAGCCCGAGCGCCTCGCCGCCCTTCGGACGCCCCGCTTTGACCGAATCCCGCCACGCATAAGTGTCGAGGTGGCTCCACGGCAGCCCGTCGGGCACGAACCGCTTGAGGAAGAGCGCCGCGGTAATGCACCCGGCCATCGGCGAGTTCGACGAATTGGCGAGGTCGGCGAGGTCGCTTTTGAGCATTTCGTCATAGGGCTGCCACAACGGCATCCGCCACATCGGGTCGGCGGTCTTGTCGGCGGCGGCAAGCAATTGGGCCGCCCACGCCTCGTCATTGGCAAACAAAGCGGGAAGCTCGGGGCCCAGCGCAACCCGCGCGGCGCCGGTCAGGGTTGCGAAATCGACGATCCGCTCCGGCTCGCACTCGACCGCCCTGGTCAAGGCGTCGGCGAGCACCAGCCGCCCTTCCGCATCGGTATTGTCGATCTCGACCATCAGCCCTTGGCGCGACCGCACGACGTCGCCGGGGCGGAAGGCCGTGCCCGAGACCGCATTCTCGACCGCCGGGATGAGCAGATGGAGGCGCACCGGCAGGCGCTCGGCGATGATCAGGCGGGCGAGCGCGAGCGCATGGGCCGCGCCGCCCATGTCTTTCTTCATCAAGCGCATGCCGCTCGCCGACTTGATGTCGAGCCCGCCCGAATCGAAGCAGACGCCCTTGCCCACGATGGCGATGCGCGGGTTCGACGGCTTGCCCCATTCGAGCTCGATCAGGCGGGCCGAGCGCTGCTCGATCGCGCCCTGGCCGACCGCGGCAATCAGCGGATAGCCCTCGGCCAGCTCGGGCCCTGCGGTCACCGTCAGCTGCGCTCCCGATTCCACCGCAAGGTCGCGCACCGCTTGCTCAAGTTCGGCGGGGCCGAGGTCCCCGGCCGGCGTGTTGACGAGATCGCGGACGAGCGCGGTGGCCTCGGCCTCGCGCACGAAACCGTCGATTCGCGCGGGTTCGCCGGTCAGCAGGATACGCGCCCCCGCTTCAGGCTCGTCGATCTTCGAGCGGAAGCGGTCGAAGCGGTGCTGGGCGAGCAGCCAGCCGAGCGCGGCGGGACCAAGCGAGCCTTCGGCGAGGCGATAATTTCCCTCAGGGAGCCGCGCCGCCGCCGCCGCGAGGCACCATGGCGACAACGCCGCTCGATCCTTGACCGCGACGACCGCTTCAAACTCCTGGCCGCCGGGCAGCAGCACCAATCCCGACTTGCCGGTGAAGCGCTGCGCCTCGATCAGCCGCCGGTCGGCGGCGGGGCGCGATTTGAGCCAGTCCTCGAACCCTGCCTGATCGACCAGGTGAATGGTGCGCGCGGCTTGCCCGCGGTCGGGCTGGAGGAGCGCGGCGAAGTCGGTCATCGGCCAGGCGTAACCAGGAATTGCTCGATCCGCCCGTCCGGGCCGGGTTCGAGAAACACCGACAGGCGCAACGCCTGGTCGGCAAAGCGAACTTCATAGGGCTGGATGACGAATCCGCCGCGAAGGTAGGGTGATCCGCTCGGTGCGACCGACAGCGGGGCGCCCAGCGGAGCAAGGCTCGAGCCGAAGTCGGCGACGCGCTGGCTGGTGAAATAATGATTGGCGTTGGCGGTCAGGAGGGCGCGGTCGATGCGGCCCGAGCGCAGCAGGTCGTACAGCGCTGCGACCTTGGCTTCTCCGGGCGAGGCCGCAGCAGCGGACTTGGTGAGCAAAATGCGGGCGATCGAGCGGGCGATCGCGGACTGTGCATCGCCCGACCAGCTGTTGGTAAGGACCGTCACCGCGGCCTTGTCGTCCGGGAACACCTGATTGGTACTCAGGAATCCGACCGACTCGCCCCCGTGCGCGACCCTGCGATGGCCTTCGAACTGGTCGATTCCCACGCCAAGGCCATATTTCGTATCGGTCCCGTCCTTGAGCAGCGTCGCGGTCTCCTGCGTCGTCCAGTCGTCGGCCGGGACCAGCGCCCGGCTCATTCGGGCTATGTTCCAGCGAGCGAGATCGCTCGCGGTCATCGACAATTCGCCGGCGGCATAGAGCCAGCCGCGCGCGGCCGGCGGCTCGGCTCTCACCGGGCCAAGCGCCGCACGGCCGAAGCCGACCGGGAAGGCCGGGCCGACCGCCACATCCTGGCTGATCACGCTGGCCATTCCGAGCGGCCTGAATATCCGCGAAGCCAGGAATTGCATCAGCGGCTCGCCCGCCACTTTCTCGACCACCAATCCTGCGGCGACGTAGGCGGTGTTGGTATATTGCGTCTTGGTGCCCGGTTCGTAATCGAGCGCCGCGCTTGCCCAGCGCGCGACGATGTCGGCCGGTTTGACCGGCGTCGCCATCGCCGGAAAGGCATAATCCTGCGGCCAAAAGTCGCGCATCCCGCTGGTATGGTCGAGCAATTGCCGGAGGGTCATCGTGTCGCTGCCGCTCACCTGGGGCAGATATTTCGAGACCTTGTCGTCGAGGCTGAGCTTGCCCTCATCTTCGAGCAGAAGCAGCGCCATGGCCGTGAATTGCTTGCTGTTCGAGGCGATCTGATACGGCAGATCGGGGGTCGCGGTCAGCTGGTCGGACGCTTTGCCATAGGCCTTGGTGAACGCGATCTCGCCGTCGCGGACAATGGCGATCGAAACCGATGGTGTTTGATTACGCGCCATCTCGCCGGCGACGATTCGATCGACCAGCGCAATCTCTTCCGGCGACAGCGGTTTGGCGGCGAGAGCCGTGGAAAAAGCAAGGAGCGCAAGCAGCGCCGTGGCGGTTCTGAACATGGCGCCGAGGCTAGCCGCAAATGCGCCGCTGTCGAGTCGGCGATCTAGAGCAAGGCGAGCGCGGCTGCGCGGCTGGTTCGCTGGATCCCGGCGGCGAGCTGCTTGACCGGGCTGAATGCCCGTCCACGCAGCCAGGAGTCGATCAGTGCGAGCTGCGCCTCGGCGATCTGGATCGCCGCCAGTCGCGAGGGCAGCGCGAGGGGGCGTCCGTCGGCAAGGGTGCGGAGCCTGATTTCAATGAGGTCGGCCTGCTGGCGGGCGAGGACGACGCGCGCCTGGCCGGTGAAGATCGGATCGGCCAGTCGGCGGTTCTGCCACAAATGATCGAGCACCCTGCGCAAGGCCTCGGGCTCGTCCGGGCACTGCACGCAGTCGGCAATGACCGAGAAGAATTGCTCCATGCACGCGCGCAGCACATCGTCCTTGTTGCCGAAATGCTCGTAGAAGGTCGAGCGGGCGCAACCGGCCTCATGGATGATCTTCTGCACCGTGACATTCTCGAAACCGTTGGCGAAGACCAGCGTGGTGAGCGCGGACTTGATCTCGTCGCGCGTGCGGTCGCTGCGCCGATCAGGCGGAGCCGGACAATTCACCCGAAATGTCCGCTTTGGCGGCCGCTTGGTCGAAAGCTGTGCGTCGGCAAGCGCCGACCTGGTGCACGGCGCCGGCCAGTGAATTGACGACCGTCAGGAGACATTCGATGCGTGCCCATCTTTTCGCGGCGATCGGACTGATCGCGCTGGCCGGCCCGGCCATCGCCCAGCACAGCAGCTCGCCCACCCCGCTTCAGGTCGTGCCGTTGACCGAGGCTAACAATCCTTATCGCCCGTACGAATTTCTGATCGGCGACTGGGTTTCGCAAGAAGGGTCCTCCACGCTGCGGCAGAGCTTCCGCTGGGGTCCGCAGCGCGCCTACATGATCTATTCGACCTATATGCAGCAACCGGGAAGTGCCGAGCGGCTGCACTTCGAGGGCATGATGGTGTGGAATGGCAAATCCAAAATGCTCGATTTCCTGTTCGCGGTCGAGCCCGGCAGCTGGATCCTCGAACGCGGAACGATCCACGCCGAGGCTGACGGCACGATCATCCGCGACACCGATCTGATCGCCCCCAGCGGCACTGTGACGGTGTTCCGGCAGACCATCAGCCGGGTCGACGCGGACAATGCGTTTACCGCGTTGATGACCTTGAGAGACGGGAAGTGGCAGCCGAATTTTCCCGGCAGCGAGCGGATCGACATGACGCGCCGGCGCATTTGAACTGACTATCTTTGGCCCTCCGCCATCGGCGAGCCAGGACGGCGTTGTGCTCGACCCTGCAACCGCATAGGCTGAGCGCGGCGCCAGCACCGGGAAAGGGGCCGACCGAATGCAGCGCATCCTCATCGTCGCGTTGATCGCGAGCGCACTCGGCCTTGTCGGCTGCGTGCCGATGATGGCGGTTTCGGCGGTCAGCATGGTGGCGCGCAGCGCGCGCGGAACCCCGCAAAGCAACGCTCACCTCGCTCCGACGGCGGAAGCGGCGTGCAGCGCACAGGCGGCGCGATATGGCGCGGTTCATGTGATTGACGTGCAGCAGAAAGGCGTCGGCGAGATCATCGTTTGGGGGACCGCCGGCGCGCTCCCCGACAAACAATCGTTCGAATGCCATTTCGGGACCCGAATCACCGCCTTCAGACTGCGTCCGATTCTGAACCGATAGGCTTTACAGCGGCACTCCGTAGAGGTCGTGTTCGTCAGCGTCCTCGATCAGCACCGCGACGATGTCGCCCCGAGCGAGCCCGCCGGCGTCGCGCAAATGGACGTCGCCGTCGATCTCCGGCGCGTCGGCTTTCGAGCGGCCGGTGGCGCCACCTTCCTCGTCCACCGCATCGATGATCACATCGATCGACCTGCCGACCTTTGCCGCAAGCTTCTCGGTGCTGATCCGCGCGGTCAGTTCCATCAGCCTCGCATAGCGCTCTTCCTTAAGCTCTTCGGGCACCGGGTCGGGAAGAGCGTTGGCCGAGGCGCCTTCAACCGGCTCGAACCGGAACGCACCGACGCGGTCGAGCTGCGCTTCCTCGAGCCACTCCATAAGATAGTCGAAATCCGCCGCGGTCTCGCCCGGAAAACCGACGACAAAGGTCGATCGAATGGTGATTTCGGGGCAAATCTCGCGCCAGTCGCGGATCCGCGCCAGCACCTTGGCGTCGTTCGCGGGTCGCCGCATCGCGCGCAGCACGCTCGGGCTCGCATGCTGGAACGGAATGTCGAGGTAGGGCAGGACCAGCCCCTGCGCCATCAGCGGGATGACCTGGTCGACGTGCGGGTAAGGATAGACATAGTGCAGCCGCACCCACACTTGCTCGCCCGCGGGGGTTTTGAGCGTGCCGAGCGCGGCGACGAGATCGGTCATGTGCGGGCGGACTTCGAGCCCGTTCCACTGGCGCACGTCCTGCCGAATATCGACGCCGTAAGCCGAAGTGTCCTGGCTGATGACCAGCAGTTCCTTGGTCCCGGCGGCGACCAGTTTCTCGGCCTCGCGCAGGATCGCGTCGGGGCGGCGGCTGACGAGGTCGCCGCGAAGCTGGGGGATGATGCAGAAGGCGCAGCGGTGATTGCAGCCCTCGGAAATCTTCAAATAGCTATAGTGGCGCGGGGTCAGCTTGAGGCCCGCTTCGGGGACCAGATCGAGGAACGGCGATGGCACCGGCGGCGCTGCCTCGTGGACCGCCGCCACGACCTGCTCATATTGGTGCGCCCCGGTGATCGCGAGGACTTGCGGGAAGCGCGCGCGGATGACGTCGGCTTCCTTGCCGAAACAGCCGGTGACGACCACCCGGCCGTTCTCGGCGATGGCCTCGCCGATCGCCTCGAGGCTTTCCTCCTTCGCCGAATCGAGAAAGCCGCAGGTGTTGACCAGCACCACGTCGGCCCCGGCGTAATCGGGCGACATGTCATAGCCTTGGGAGCGCAGCTTGGTCATGATCCGCTCGCTGTCGACCAGATTCTTGGGACAGCCGAGCGAGACCAGGCCCACGCGCGGGGGCTTCGGGAGAGTGATGGCGTTCATCGGAGAG
>JANNDN010000120.1:0-3882 GCA_031387795.1 Sphingomonas sp. | reverse complement strand
TCCGGAACCGGCGTTCCGACGCATAGCGTCGCGCGATCCGGCGCTGCATTTCGGGCTCGCTCCAGCGACTGGGTTTGGCGCTACTCATATTGCTTCTCAACCTCATCGCCCTGCGCATCGTGCGCCGGTACCAGGAGCAATATGAGTAGCGCCAAACCCAGTCGCTGGAGCGAGCCCGAAATGCAGCGCCGGATCGCGCGACGCTATGCGTCGGAACGCCGGTTCCGGATGGTCGGTCTGGGCGCGGTCGGCCTGTCGATCGTCTTCCTCGCCTTCCTGCTCGTCACCATGGCGTGGAAAGGGTTCGGCGGGTTCACCGCTTATGAGGCGCGGCTGCCGATCGATTTCAGCCGCAGCGACCTGTTCCTCGACCCCGCCGAACTGCGGGGTCCCGAGGCCAGGACCGCGATCCTGTCCGCGGACCTCGAGGGCGCGATCACCAAGGCGGCGGTGGCAAGCTATGGCGCCAAGGCGGAAGAGATGTTCGGCGGCGCCGCGGTCGACACGCTGGGCGACGCAATCCTTGCCGATCCCGATATCCTGACCAGGCGCGAAAGCTTCTGGCTGCCGCTGTCGAGCGGTTTCGACAGCGCCGCCAAGGGCGGGACCGACGCCGAGTCGGCGGCGATCATGGACGAGCTCGATCGGCGCGACGCGCTTCGCCTGACGCTCAACAGGCCGTTCCTGACCGGGTCGGATTCGACCGACCCGTCGACCGTGGGTGTGTGGGGCGCGCTCAAGGGCAGCTTCCTGACCATCGTCATCACCATGCTCCTCGCCTTCCCGATCGGCGTGTTCGCGGCGGTCTATCTCGAAGAATTCGCGCCGCGGAACCGGTGGACCGACGCGATCGAGATCAGCATCAACAACCTCGCCGCGGTGCCCTCGATCATCTTCGGCCTGCTCGGCCTCGCGGTGTTCCTCAACATCATGAACCTGCCGCGTTCGGCGCCGTTGGTCGGGGGCCTGACGCTGGCGCTGATGACCATGCCAGTGATCGTCATTGCCGGCCGCAACGCGATCAAGTCGGTCCCGCCCTCGATCCGCGATGCCGCGCTGGGCGTCGGCGCGTCGAAGATGCAGGTGACCTTCCAGCACGTGCTCCCGCTCGCGCTGCCCGGGATCCTCACCGGCACCATCATCGGCATGGCCCGGGCGCTGGGCGAAACCGCGCCGCTGCTGATGATCGGGATGCGCGCCTTCATCGCCGCTCCGCCGGGCGGGTTCGTCGATCCCGCGACCGTGCTCCCGGTCCAGATTTTCCTGTGGTCGGACGAGGTCGATCGCGGCTTCGTCGAGAAGACCAGCGCCGCGATCATCGTCCTATTGCTGTTCATGCTGCTGATGAACGGCCTCGCCATCTATCTCCGCAACCGCTTCGAGCAGCGCTGGTGACCCAAATGAAAGAAAAGACTCCTTTAGTTTCGAACAGCGCGGTTCCGACGCCGTCGTCGGCGATCGCCGCCGCAAGCGCGGCCGACGATCCGTTCAAGCCCGATCTCGAGCCCGGTATCCAGCCGGGCGAGGACCCGCTCGAACCGGATGTCGCGCAAGCCCGCGAAGGCGAGGACGCTGACGCGGTCAAGCCGCGCGCACGGACCACGGCTCCGCCGATTCCGGTGGTCCTCGACTCGCCACCGGAAACGCGCATCGACGCGCAGCGCGATCCCAAGATGGAGGCCGACGACGTCAGCGTCTTCTATGGCGACAAGCAGGCGCTCAACGACATTTCGATCCGCATTTTCGACGATCTGGTGACCGCCTTCATCGGCCCCTCGGGGTGCGGGAAATCGACCTTCCTGCGCTGCCTCAACCGGATGAACGACACCATTCCCTCGGCGCGGGTCGAGGGCTGCATCAAGCTCGACGGGGAGGATATCGTCAGCCCGGCGATGGACGTCGTCCAGCTGCGCGCGCGGGTCGGGATGGTGTTCCAGAAGCCCAATCCGTTCCCCAAATCGATCTTCGAGAATGTCGCCTACGGGCCGCGCATCCACGGCCTGTCGAGCTCCAAATCCGAGCTCGAAGGGATCGTCGAGACCTCGCTCAAGCGGGCGGGGCTGTGGGACGAGGTCAAGGACCGGCTCGAGGAAAGCGGCACCGCATTGTCGGGCGGTCAGCAGCAGCGGCTGTGCATCGCGCGCGCCATCGCCGTCGACCCCGAAGTGATCTTGATGGACGAGCCGTGCAGCGCGCTCGACCCGATCGCCACCGCCAAGATCGAGGAGCTGATCCACGAGCTTCGCGGGCGCTACGCGATCGCCATCGTCACCCACAACATGCAACAAGCGGCGCGGGTGTCGCAGCGCACCGCCTTCTTCCACCTCGGCGAGCTGGTCGAATATGGCAAGACGTCGGAAATCTTCACCAACCCGCGTGAACAGCGCACGCAGGACTATATCACCGGCCGCTACGGCTGATCGGAGCGATTGAGATGCAGCACACCAGCGGACATACGATCAAGGCCTTCGATGACGACATCGAACGGCTGCGGGCGCTTATCAGTCAAATGGGTGGGCACGCCGAACATGCGATCGAGGAGGCGATGCGCTGTCTCGTCCAGCGCGACCTCGAAGGCGCCGAAAGGGTCATCGAGAATGACACCGGGCTCGACGCGCTCGAGATCGAAACCGAGAAGCGAGCGGTCCAGCTGATCGCGCTGCGGGCGCCGATGGCGGCCGACCTGCGCGACGTCGTCGCAGCACTCAAGATTTCGAGCGTAGTCGAGCGCATCGGCGACTATGCCAAGAACATCGCCCGCCGCGTTCGCCAGATCGACGGATCGAGCAAGATCGAGCCTTTGTCGCTGCTCCCCGAAATGGCGCGGATCGCGACCTCGATGGTCCACGACGTGCTCGACGCCTTTGTCGCGCGCGACGCCGAAGCGGCGGTGCGGGTGTGCCAGCGCGACCAGGCGGTCGATGATTTCTACGATTCGATCTTCCGCACCCTGCTTACCCACATGATGGAAAACCCGCAGAACATCAGCCCTTCGGCGCATCTGTTGTTCGTCGCCAAGAACCTCGAGCGGGTCGGCGACCACGCCACCAACATCGCCGAAATGGTCTATTATGCCGCGACCGGCGATCACATGACCGACAAGGGCGACCAGAAGGTCGCGGGCTGAGCGAATGAGCGATCCACGCCTTCTCCTCGTCGAGGACGACCGGGCCCTCGCCGACCTCGTTACCTTCCATTTCGAGCGCGCGGGCTATGCGGTCACCCGCACCGGCGACGGCGAGGAAGCGCTGATCCTGGTCGATGAGGTCAAGCCCGACGTCATCCTGCTCGACTGGATGATCGAGGGGATCAGCGGGATCGAGGTGTGCCGCCGGTTGCGGCGCCGGCCGCAGAGCGCCAACGTCCCCATCCTCATGCTCACCGCGCGCGGCGAGGAGGACGACCGTATCCGCGGCTTCGAAACCGGGGCCGACGATTATGTGACCAAGCCGTTCAGCCCCAAGGAGCTGGTGGCGCGGGTGTCCGCGGTGATGCGCCGGGTTCGCCCCGCGCTCGCCGGCGAGCAGCTCGCTTATGCCGACCTCGAGATGGACGTCGCCCGCCACCGCGTGCGCCGCAACGGTCGGCTGGTCTCGCTCGGCCCGACCGAGTTCCGCCTGCTGCGCCACTTCCTCGAGCATCCGGCGCGGGTGTTCAGCCGCGAGCAATTGCTCGACGCGGTGTGGAGCCACGATTCGGACATCGACGCGCGGACCGTCGACGTCCATGTCCGGCGCCTGCGCCAGGCTATCAATGGCGACGATTATCCCGACCTCATCCGCACCGTGCGCTCGGCCGGCTATTCGCTCGACGTCGACCACTGAGCGGCTCGGCGCTGTCATCGAACTGACACAAGCGAGTCAAAATAGCGTCGCCATATCC
>JANNDN010000055.1:0-1608 GCA_031387795.1 Sphingomonas sp. | reverse complement strand
TCAAGGCGGCGTCGGACGTTTATGCCCCGGCGTCGGGCGAAGTGATCGAGGCCAATCCGGCCATTGCCGACGATCCCGCGCTGATCAACCGCGATCCCGAAGGCGAGGGCTGGTTCTTCCGCATGACGCTGAGCAATCCGGGCGACCTCGAGGGGCTGATGGACGAAGCCGCCTATCGCGAGTGGATCAAGACGCTTTGAGTCTGACGCCGGCTTCGACTTCGCGGTGGGACGCGGCGGACTATGCCCGGGTCGGCGGTTTCGTCGCGGAGCTGGGCGCGGCGGCGCTCGATTTGCTCGACCCGCAGCCGGGCGAGGCGATCCTCGATGTCGGCTGCGGGGAGGGCGCGCTGACCGAGCAGATCGCCGGCCGCGGGGCGCGCGTGGTGGGAATCGACAATTCGCCCGAGATGATCGCCGCTGCCCGGGCCCGCGGTCTCGACGCGCGGCTGATCGATGTCGCGCACATGGGGTTCGACCGCGAGTTCGATGCGGCTTTCTCCAACGCCACTTTGCACTGGGTGCTGGCGAAGGAGGAAGCGGCGCGCTCGATCTGGTTCGCGCTCAAGCCGGGCGGGCGCTTCGCCGGGGAGATGGGCGGCGAGGGCAATCTCGCCCGACTGCGCGAGGCACTCGACGATGAGCTGGTGATCCGCGGTTTTTCGCCGCCGCGCGAGTCCGCCAATTGGTATGCCACCCCCGAGGATTTCGCTGCGGTCTATGAAGGCGCCGGGTTCACCGCGGTCGACGCCCGGCTGATCGAGCGGCCGACGCCGATCGAACACGGCATCGCCGCCTGGGTCACGACCTTCCGCAAGGGCTGGCTCGATCGCGCCGGGGTGCCCGAGGGCCAACGCTCGGAAATCGCCGAGGCGGTCGCCGCGCGCTTCCCCGACTCTATCGCGGATTACGTCCGCCTTCGCTTCATCATGAGGAAGCCAGACTGATGCGTTACCTGCCCCTGTCCGACACTGACCGCGCCGACATGCTCGGGGTCATCGGCGCCGGATCGATCGACGAATTGTTCAAGGACGTGCCCGCCGAGGCGCGGCTGACCGGCACCATCCGCGGCCTTCCCGATCACGCCAGCGAGCTCGAGGTCGAGCGTCACCTCACAAAGCTTTCGCGCAAGAATATGGTCGCGGGCGAAACGCCCTTTTTCCTCGGGTGCGGCGCCTACCGGCACCATTTACCGGCGAGCGTCGACCACCTCATCCAGCGCGGCGAGTTCCTCACCGCCTACACGCCCTATCAGCCCGAAATCGCTCAGGGCACGCTGCAGATGCTGTTCGAATTCCAGACCCAGGTCGCGCGGCTTTACGGCTGCGAGGTCGCCAACGCCTCGATGTACGACGGCTCGACCGCGATGTGGGAGGCGATCGGGATGGCCGGGCGCGTGACCCGGCGGACCAAGGCAATCCTCTCCGGCGGAATCCACCCGCACTATGTCGCGGTCGCGAAGACGATGGCGAAGTTCACCGGCGACACGCTCGAGACCGCGGTTCCGGCGCTTGAATCCGCGACCGACGCCGAGGCGCTGATCGCCGCGATCGACGGCGAGACGGCTTGCGTCGTCGTCCAATATCCCGACATCCTCGGCCGCATCACC
>JANNDN010000024.1:0-11574 GCA_031387795.1 Sphingomonas sp. | reverse complement strand
GTCGCCGATCATCGCGATCCGCACGCCTTCGCGGTGGAGCTCGGCCAGCTCGTGATCGAGATAGTAGCGCATGAGGCCGGTCAGGTCGGTGATTTCCGCGTCGCTTCGGCGCCAGTTCTCCGAGGAAAAGGCATAGACCGTCAGATATTCGACCCCGTGGCTGGCGGCGGCACGAAGGGTCCGGCGGAGCGCCTCGGCACCGGCACGATGGCCGGCCACCCGCGGCAGGCGGCGCTGTTTCGCCCAGCGCCCGTTGCCGTCCATGATGATCGCGACATGGCGCGGAACCGGCGCGATCCCCGTGCTGGTTTCCTCTGAGGACTGCGGCGCCTCGGCGCGCGTCACTTGTTGAGGATTTCCTTTTCCTTGGCGTTGGCGGTGTCGTCGATGTCCTTGATGGTCTCGTCGGTGAGCTTCTGGACCTCGGCCTCGAGCCGCTTGCGCTCGTCCTCGCTGATGTCGTGCTTTTTCTCGTCGGTCTTGAGATGATCCATCCCGTCGCGACGGACGTTGCGGACCGCGATGCGCGCCTTTTCGGCATATTGGCCGACCAGCTTGGCCAGCTCCTTACGCCGCTCCTCGGTCAAATCGGGGATCGGCAGCCGGATGGTCTGCCCGTCGGTGATCGGGTTGAGCCCCAGACCCGCCGAGCGGATCGCTTTCTCGACCGGCTGGATGTTCGAGCGGTCCCACACCTGGACGCTGAGCAGCCGCGGTTCGGGCACCGACACCGTCGCCACCTGATTGAGCGGCATGTTCGCGCCATAAACCTCGACCTGAACCGGATCGAGCAGAGCGGTCGACGCGCGACCGGTGCGAAGCCCGCCAAGGTCGTGCTTCAAGGCGTCCACCGCGCCCTGCATGCGGCGCTTGATGTCGCCGGTATCGATACTCGTGGTCATGCGGTCACTCTCCGTCCTGAACGATGGTCGCGGTCCCCTCGCCCGCGAGCACCTTGGCGAGGTTGCCCGGCTGGCGGATATTGAACACGACGATCGGAATCTTGTTGTCGCGGCATAAGGCGACCGCGGCGGCATCCATAATCTTGAGGTCGTCGCCGAGCACCTTGCTGAAGCTGAGGTGATCGTAGCGTGCCGCGTCCTTCACCTTTTTCGGGTCAGCGTTGTAGACGCCATCGACGCTGGTGCCTTTGAACAAGGCATCGCAGCCCATTTCGGCGGCGCGCAAGGCGGCGGCCGTGTCGGTGGTGAAAAACGGATTGCCCGTCCCCGCCGCGAAAATGACGATCCGGCCCTTTTCGAGATGGCGGAGCGCGCGGCGGCGGATGTAGGGTTCGCTGACGGAGGCCATCGGAATTGCCGACTGGACGCGGGTTTCGACCCCCAGTTGCTCGAGCGCGTTCTGGAGCGCGAGCGCGTTCATCACGGTCGCGAGCATGCCCATATAATCGGCGGTCGCGCGGTCGAAGCCCTTGGCCGCGGCGGCCATTCCGCGGAAGATATTGCCCCCGCCGACCACCAGACACAATTCGATCCCCTGCGCCTTGGCGGCGGCGATTTCACCCGCAAGGCCGGCGACTGCTTCGGGGTCGATTCCGAATTGCCCCGGGCCCATCAGTGCCTCGCCGGACAGCTTGAGCAGGATGCGATTGAAGCGCGGTCGGGTCATTCGGGGCTTGTCCTGCGGATGCAAAAAGGGCGGCAACGCCTTTATGGTGCCGCCGCCCCGTTGCCAACCGCTAAGCGCGGCCGGGATGTGGTTCAGGCGACGGGTTCGGCTTTCGACTGGCCCGCGGCGGCGGCGACTTCGGCGGCAAAGTCGCTTTCCTTTTTCTCGATCCCCTCGCCGAGCTGGAAGCGCTTGAAGCCCGCGAGCACGATCTCCGCGCCGGCATCCTTGCCGGCGGCAGCGACGACGTCGGCGACCGGGGTCTTGCCGTCGATCACGAACAGCTGGGAGAGTAGTGCGTTCTCCTTGCGGAACTTGTTCAGTGTGCCCTCGACCATCTTGGCGACGATTTCGGCGGGCTTGCCGCTTTCGTTGGCCTTGTCGGTGGCGATGGCCTTCTCGCGCTCCATCAACTCGGCATCGAGCCCGGCGGCGTCGAGAGCGAGCGGATTGGCGGCGGCGATGTGCATCGCGATCTGCTTGCCAAGCGGCTGGAGCGTTTCGGCGGATGCCGAGCTTTCAAGCGCGACGAGCACGCCGATCTTGCCCATGCCCGGGGCCGCGGCATTGTGGACGTAGCTGACCACGGCGCCTTCGCCCACTTCGAGGATTTCGGCGCGGCGCAGCGACTGGTTTTCACCGATGGTGGCGATGTTCTCGGTCAACTTCTCCTCGACCGTCCCGCCACCCGGGAACGCCGCGAGCTTGAGCGCTTCGACGTCGGCGCCGGTGTTGAGCGCGATTTGGGCGACGTCGCGGACGAAGCCCTGAAACTGCTCGTTCTTGGCGACGAAATCGGTTTCCGAATTGACCTCGACGAGCGCGCCGCGATGGCCTTCGACGGCGACCCCGACGAGGCCCTCGGAGGCGGTCCGGCCGGCCTTCTTGGCGGCGGCGGACAGGCCCTTGGCGCGGAGCCAGTCGATCCCGGCCTCCATGTCGCCATTGGTCTCGGACAGCGCTTTCTTGCAATCCATCATGCCGGCGCCGGTGCGCTCGCGCAGTTCCTTCACGGAAGCAGCCGTGATCTCGGTCATTTGCAAATCCTCCAGTTCCCCGGCGGAGGCCGGGGTCCAGTCCAAGTCAAAAATCGGCGCAAAGCGCCGCCTGGGCCCCGGCCTTCGCCGGGGATCAGTCAAGTGTTAAGCCTCGAGCGCGACTTCGACCGGGGGTTCGGCCATTTCGCCGATGTCCTGGCCGCGCGCCTGGGCATTGCCGGCCTTGCCTTCGTTGGCGGCGCTCGACACGGCCTCGCAGTACAGGCGGATGGCGCGGCTGGCATCGTCATTACCCGGGACCGGGAAAGCGATACCACTCGGGTCGCTGTTCGAATCGAGGATCGCGACGACGGGGATACCGAGAACGTTCGCTTCCTTGATCGCCAGTTCTTCCTTGTTGGTGTCGACCACGAACATGACGTCGGGAATGCCGCTCAGGTCGCGGATCCCGCCGAGGCTCTTCTCGAGCTTGTCGCGCTCGCGGGTCAGCTGGAGCACTTCCTTCTTGGTCAGACCCGCGGTGTCGCCGCCGAGCTGCTCTTCAAGGCTCTTGAGGCGCTTGATCGAATTGGAAATGGTCTTCCAGTTGGTCAGCATGCCGCCGAGCCAGCGGTGGTTGACGAAATGCTGGCCCGAGGCGTGCGCTGCCTCCGCGATCGCGTCCTGCGCCTGGCGCTTGGTGCCGACGAACAGCACCTTGCCGCCGCGCGCGACGGTCGACTGGACGAACTCAAGGGCGCGCGCGAACAGCGGCACGCTCTGCGACAGATCGATGATGTGAACCCCGTTGCGATCGCCGAACAGATACGGCTTCATCTTGGGATTCCAGCGGTGGGTCTGGTGGCCGAAATGCGCTCCGGCCTCGAGCAATTGCTGCATGGTGACGAGGGTGCTCGCCATGGTCTTTCTCCTTCCGGTTTAACCTCGGCGAAGCCATGTAACCGACCTTGCGGCCAGCACCGGTTTTGTCAGCTTCGCCTGTGGAATGAGCGGGCCGATAGCCGAAGGTGGCAATCAGTTCAAGGGCTTGGCCCGCCCTCGCCGACCATGGTTGACAAACTAGAACATATCGGGAACATTGGCTCATTCCAGCCGGTTCCCGCGCTAATGTGGAACGAAACAGGTCCGGCAGAGTTGGCATTGTTACGAGAGGATCGTTCGATGATTGCAGCCTTGGTCACCCTCGTCTTCCTGACCACATTGTGGATGATCGTCGTCGTCGGCGCCGCGGTGCTGGGGCAGAGCGGCGGGAAGATTTTCGCCGCTTTGCGCGGAGAAAGTGTTGCGGCCGCGATCGCCACCCGCCCGGTCCGGGTACGCCACCCGCATTATCGGGCGCAGCGCGCGCTTCGTCCGACTACCCGGCTGCGCGCCGCCGCTTGACCCGGGCATAGCTGGCCACACCAAGCGGCATCATCACCAGATAAAGCGTCGACACGCCGAGCAATGTGATCCACGGCAGGCTGACCAGCGCCGCCCCCAGCAGCGCAATTCCGGCAAGCGTGAACAATCGCCACTCCCGCCGAATGCGCATGCTCGACCAGGTGTAGGTCGGAATGGCCGAGATCATCAGCGCCGCGACGATCAGCGTCCACGCCATCACCGGTTGCCACATGCGGAACTGTTCGTTGCCGGTGATCAGCCACAGATAGATGGGCATGAACGCCAGCCCTGCCCCGACCGGCGCGGGAATGCCCGTGTTGAACCCGGCGGACTTGTGCGGCTGCTCGGCCTGCTCGATGCGGGCGTTGAAGCGCGCGAGGCGCAGCGCGCAGCATACCGCCAGCGCCAGTGCCGCGATCCAGCCGAAGCGCGGCGCGGTCTGCAGCGACCACAGGAACAGCACGAGCGCGGGGGCGGTTCCAAACGCGATATTGTCGGACAGGCTGTCGAGCTCGGCCCCGAACTTGCTCTGTGCGCGAAGCAAACGCGCGATCCGCCCGTCCATTCCATCGAGCACCCCGGCGATGACGATGCACCCGACCGCCCATTCCCAATTGTCGACGATCGCCTGGCTGACCCCGGTCAGGCCCATGCACAAGGCAAGCGCGGTGATCGCATTGGGGACCATCGCCCGGAACGGGATCATCCGGGCGTCGGCCGCTTTGCTCACTGGCTCGATCCGGTCGCCGGCTCATCGTCACCGAGTACGCCCAATATCGTCTCGCCGGCGATCGATCGCTGGCCGAGCATGACTTTCGCCGCAGTTCCCTCAGGCAGATAGACATCGACCCGGCTGCCGAAGCGGATCAGGCCGACGCGTTCCCCGGCGACGACGCTGTCACCTTCCTTGACGAAGCTCATGATCCGCCGCGCAACCAGGCCGGCGATCTGGGTGAAGCCGATCATCGCCCCGTCGCGGCCCTCGACCAGGAAATGCTGGCGCTCATTGTCCTCGCTCGCCTTGTCGAGGTCGGCGTTGACGAATTTGCCCGGCACATAGGCCATGCGCACGATGCGGCCGTCGATCGGCGAGCGGTTGATGTGGACATCGAACACACTCATGAAAATCGACACCCGGGTGTAAAGGCCGTCGCCCATCGCTCCGGGGCCCGCCAGCTCGGTCGGCGGCGGCACCTTGGCGATGAGGATGACGAGCCCGTCGGCGGGCGCGACCACCAATTTGTCGCCGCGCGGAGTCGCCCGGATCGGGTCGCGGAAGAACGCCGCCACCCACAGGGTCACACCGAACAGCACCATGCCTAGGAAATGGCTGACCAGCCAGTAGACGCACAGAGCGATGAAACCAGCCGCAACAACGAACTTGCGTCCTTCGGGGTGGATCGAGGGGAAGCGCCATTTGACGGTGGTTGCGACCGGACCGCCGCCGGGGGTGTCGAGCATATTGGCCATGACGCTCCCATAATGCCCGCCCTTGCCGCGCACAACGCCGCATCCTAAGGCGCCTCGCAACCGACCAAGCGCAGGGAAAAACATGGCCAAGATCAAGGTGAAGAACCCGGTTGTCGAGCTCGACGGGGACGAGATGACGCGGATCATCTGGCAATGGATTCGCGAGCGCCTGATCCAGCCGTATCTGGATGTCGAGCTGATCTATTTCGACCTCGGGGTCGAGAGCCGCGATGCCACCGACGACAAGATCACGGTCGAGGCCGCGAACGCGATCAAGGAGCATGGCGTCGGCGTCAAATGCGCGACCATCACCCCGGACGAGGCGCGGGTCGAGGAGTTCAAACTCAAGAAGATGTGGAAATCGCCCAACGGGACGATCCGCAACATCCTTGGCGGAGTGGTCTTCCGCGAGCCGATCGTGATTTCGAACATCCCGCGCATCATCCCCGGCTGGACCGACCCGATCGTTGTCGCGCGCCACGCCTTCGCCGATCAGTATAAGGCGACGGACTTCCTTATTCCCGGCCCCGGCAAACTGACCATGAAGTGGGTCGGCGACAGCGGCGAAGTGATCGAGCACGAAGTGTTCGAATATCCCGGCGCCGGCGTCGCCATGGGGATGTACAACCTAGACCAGTCGATCCGCGATTTCGCCCACGCCTGCTTCAACTATGGCATCAACCGCAAATGGCCGGTCTATCTGTCGACCAAGAACACCATCCTCAAGGCCTATGACGGGCGCTTCAAGGACATCTTCGAAGAGATATTCGAGAAGGATTACAAGGCGCAGTTCGATAAGCTTGGAATCTCCTATGAGCATCGCCTGATCGATGACATGGTTGCATCCGCACTCAAATGGAGTGGCAAGTTCATCTGGGCGTGCAAGAATTACGATGGCGACGTCCAGTCGGACCAGGTCGCGCAGGGCTTCGGCTCACTCGGCCTGATGACCTCGGTCCTCACCTCCCCCGACGGCAAGACGGTCGAGGCCGAGGCCGCGCACGGCACCGTCACCCGCCACTATCGCCAGCATCAGCAGGGCAAGGCGACCTCGACCAACCCGATCGCCTCGATCTTCGCCTGGACCGGCGGGCTCAAATACCGCGGCCGCTTCGACGACACGCCCGAGGTGGTCAAATTCGCCGAGACGCTCGAGCGCGTGTGCGTCGAGACGGTCGAAAGCGGCGCGATGACCAAGGATCTCGCGATCCTCGTCGGCCCCGAGCAGCCGTGGATGACGACCGAGCAGTTCTTCGAAGCGATCCGCGAGAACCTCGAAACCGCAATGGCGGCCGAGGGCATCGGCGCGTGAGCTGGCGGCGGCAGGTCGCGATCGTCTCGATCGTTGGACTGATCGTCGCCCCGGCCTTCTATCCGCCGCTACTCGCCTTCCCGCACGTTGCCCAGTCGAACGGCGATACCGTTTATTTGACCGCGCCGATTCATCAAGCCGCGCTCGACCGCGTGACGGGCCGCGCTAACAAATTAGTAGCTACCAGCCCGCTCGCCGCCGCCGCCGAGCCGCGCAAAATTTTCCTCACCGACGGCGGTTGGCGCTGGGTGTGGCTGGCGGTCAACCAATCCTCGAGCCTCGCTATCTCACGCCCGCTCAGCGAAGCGATCGTCATCAATCGAAGCGATCCTGGCGCCGACAGAATGAAATCCGCCTTTGGCTCGCGCACCCTCTCGAGCGTCATCGCGCACGAGAAGTGCCACGGCCTTGAGCGCCGCGCCTTCGGACTGTCGTCCGACTTCAGCAAGCCGAACTGGCTACGCGAAGGCTATTGCGACCACGTTGCGCAGGAAAGCACCCTGACAGACGCCCAGGCACATCAATTGCTGCAGGCGGGACAGACGTCCAGGGCGCTGGCCTATTGGGAGGGCCGCAGAAAGGTCGCGGCGGAACTCGCGCGCAACGGCGGCGACGTCGACGCCTTGTTCGCCGGCGCCCGCTAGGCGGCAGGCGAGCGCACCCGCTCGCGGCGAAACCCGAGCCCGATCATCCGGCCCGGAACCCGCCGCAGCAGCGGGAAGCGATCGAGCAGCCGGACGAACGCCGGCACCGTGATCGGCCCGCCGCCCAGCACCCGCCCGATAATCCGGTCCTGCGCCGTCTTCTGCGCCGCCTGGATGATGCGGGTCGGCAGCAAACGACGCTTCTGGACCCTTTGCAGCAGGGGATCGACGTCCTCGCCGCGCGCCAGCGGCGCCGCCAGCACGTTCGCCGCCGCCACCGCATCCTGGATCGCGAGGTTGATCCCGATCCCCCCGATCGGGCTCATCGCATGCGCCGCGTCGCCGATTGCGAGCAAACCCGGGCGGCTCCAGCGGTCGAGCCGGTCGAGCGAGACCGAGAGCAGTTTGACGTCCTCGTCCGACTGCGGAAATTCGCCCGAAAAATCGAGATTGGGGAAGGCCAGCACCATCTGCTCGCGTAGCCAGTCGAGGCCGAGCCCGCGGATTCGCGCCTCCTCCCCCTTGGGTATGAGGAAGGCGACCTGCCAATAATCGTCGCGGTCGATCAGCACCGCCATCCGCCCCGGCTGAACTGACCCGCGCAGCGCGTCGCCCCCATCGTCGGCCTTGGGCAATTTGAACCACAGCACATCCATCGGCGCGCCGAGCACGGTCAGCGGCAGCATCGCCCGGCGACGGACCAGCGAGGCGCGCCCGTCCGCCGCGATCACCAGCCGGCGGGCGCGGAGTTCCTCCCCGCTTTCGGTGCGAACCCCGACGATGCGGCCGCCCTCGTCGATGAAATCCGCGACCGGATCGCGCATTTCGAGATGGAAGGACGGGAACGCCGCCGCCTCGTCGCGGAGAAAGTCGAGAAATTCCCATTGCGGCATCATCGCAATGAACGGCGCGGGCGTGTCGAGGTGCGACAAATCGCCGATGGTCCACTCGCGCCCGTCGATCCGGATCCGCGCCGAATTCACGCGGTTGTGCGGCCGTTTCAGAAAGCGCTCGAGCAGGCCCAGCTGGTCGAGAATTTCCATCGTCGAGGGATGGACCGTGTCGCCGCGGAAATCGCGGAAGAAGTCGGCGTGCTTTTCGAGCACGAGGACATCGACCCCGGCCCGCGCGAGCAGGAATCCGGCCATCATGCCCGCGGGTCCGCCGCCGATGATGATCACGTCGTGGGTTGCCGTCATGGCGCCATCCTATCGGCCCGGCGCGCCGTGACAAGCAGCCTCGCCGCTGCTCTAAACACCCTATGCACGTCAGCAATTTCAGCACTTCGGGGTTCAGCGACGCGCTCGTCATCCTGCTCGCCGCGGGGATCGTGATCCCGGCCTTCGCCCGCCTGCGCATCAGCCCGATCATCGGCTTCATCCTGATCGGGGTATTGGTCGGCCCCTCTGCCTTGGGCGCGATGAGCGGGCAATATCCGTGGCTTCACTACGTCACCATCTCCAACCCCGAAGCGATCGATCCGTTCGCCGAGCTCGGGATCATCATGCTTTTGTTCTCAATCGGGCTTGAGCTCAGCTTCCGCCGGCTGTGGGGCATGCGCCGATTGGTGTTCGCGGTCGGAGCAGCGGAACTGGTGGTGAGCGCCGCCCTCCTCGCGCTCGGGCTCTATCTCACTGGCGCGACGATCGCCGCGGCGATTGCGCTGGGCCTCGCGCTGGCCCTCTCCTCGACTGCGATCGTCCTGCCATTGGTGGGCACGCACAGCGCGGTCGGCCGCTCGGCGCTGGGGATGCTGCTGTTCGAGGATGTCGCCCTGGTCCCGATCGTCTTCGCGCTTGGCGCGATGGCGCCGGTGGCCGGGGGCACGGAGGTCGATTCGCTCCTTTGGACCATGCTTCTCGGGGGTGCGGTAGCGGTGGCGCTGCTGATCGGCGGCCGGCTGGTCCTCCCGCGTTTGTTCGCTCAGGCCGCGCGGACCAAAAACCCCGAACTGTTCCTCGCCGCCTGCCTGATCGTCGTGATCGTCGCCAGCATGGCCACCTCGGCGGTCGGCTTTTCCGCGATCCTCGGGGCGCTGATCGCGGGCATCGTCATCGCCGAAACCGACTATCGGACCGAGGTCGAGACCATCACCGCCCCGATCCGCGGCCTCGGCCTCGGCATCTTCCTGATCACGGTTGGCATGAGCGTCGACCTCGCTTTGGTCGTGCAAAATTGGCAGTCGCTTCTCGCCGCGCTGCTCGGAGTGCTGGTGGTCAAGGCTTTGGTGACCGCCGCCTTGCTCCGGGTCGAAGGTGCCCCCTTGCCGGTCGCCGCCGAGACCGGGGTGCTGATGGCATCGCCGTCCGAGACCACTCTCATCGTGATCGCCGCCGCCGCCGCTGCGCAGCTGATCGACGGCGACACCGCGACTTTCTGGCAGATCGTGACTGCGGTCGGGCTGACGCTGACGCCCTTGCTCGCCCGGCTCGGCCGCTTCGCCGCGCGGCAATTCGGCGGCCACCAGCTGGCGGCGGGCATGGATGCCACACTCGAGGAGGCGGCGCTCGGCCAGGTCGTGATCTTCGGCTTCGGCCGCGTCGGGCGGCTGGTCGCCGACATGATGGAGGCGCACGCCAAGGATTATCTGGCGATCGACAGTGACGTCGATTCGGTCCGCCATGCCCGCGGCGAGGGCTATGATGTGCTGTTCGGCGACGTCTCGCGCCCCGAATTGATCGAGCGCCTCAAGAAGCGCGAGCCGAGCGCGCTCATCCTGACGATGGACAATCCGGTGCTGGTCGGGCGGCTGGCGCGCACCCTTCGCGGCACCTTCCCCGATCTGCCGATCATTGCCCGCGCCCGCGACACCGCGCATGCCGCGGATCTGTACCGCGCCGGGGTGACCGATGCGGTCCCCGAAACGCTCGAGGCGTCGCTGCAATTGTCCGAGGCGGCGCTGGTCGATCTGGGCGTGGCGATGGGCCCGGTGATCGCCTCGATCCACGAAAAGCGCGCCGAGCTGCGAGCGGAAATCATGCAGGACGCGGAGATGGAGGAGCAGCCGCGACTGGGGCGGAGGCGGGTAAGGGACCAAACGCCGAACGCTAACATCCGTTCGTCCTGAGCAAAGTCGAAGGGCGTTCTTCGGCCGATCGTTCTCAGCGCCCTTCGACAACGCGTTGCGCGCTCCGCTCAGGACGAACGTCGGAGCTAAGCGGAAACCTTCGCCAACGCCTCGCGAATCGCGGTCAGCGCTTCGTCCGCTTTATCGCCATCGGGGCCGCCGCCCTGGGCCATGTCGGGACGGCCGCCGCCGCCCTGCCCGCCGAGCGCCGTGACCGCGGCTTTGACCAGATCGACCGCGCTGATTTGCGCCACCAGATCGTCGGTCACGCCGACCGCCACGCTGGCGCGGCCTTCATTCACCGCGATCAGCGCCGCGACGCCCGAGCCGACGCGTTTCTTCATTGCATCGACTTCGCCGCGCAAGTTCTTGGGATCGAGACCGTTCACCACCTGGCCGAGGAGCTTATAGCCGCCCACATCTTCGGGTCCGGCGGCGTCGCTTTTCGCAGCCCCGCCACCCATCGCCAGCGCCTTTTTCGCCTCGGCCAGCTCGCGCTCGAGCTTGCGGGCGTTCTCAACCAGAGCGGCGATCCGCGCGGGCACCTCGTCGGGCGAGGTCTTGAGGCTCGCCGCCGCTTCCCGCAATCGCGCATCGCGATTGACCAGCCACAGCCGCGCCGCCTCGCCGGTCAGCGCCTCGATCCGCCGCACCCCGCTCGACACTGCGCTTTCGGAGGTGATCTTGAGCAATTGGATGTCGCCCAGCGCGCGGACATGGGTGCCCCCGCACAGCTCGACCGAAAAATCGGCGTCGGTGCCGCGGCCCATCGAGAGCACGCGGACTTCGTCGCCATATTTCTCGCCGAACAATGCCATCGCGCCTGCGGCAATCGCGTCGTCGGGGGTCATTAGCCGGGTCGTCACGGGCTCGTTGCCGCGGATTTGCGCGTTCACCTCGGCCTCGACGTGCGCGATGTCGTCCGCGCTGAGCGCCTGCGGGTGCGAGAAATCGAAGCGGAAATAGTCGTCGGCGACGAGGCTGCCCTTTTGCGTCACATGCTCGCCGAGCCGGTGGCGCAGTGCGGCGTGGAGCAAATGGGTCGCGCTGTGATTGGCGCGGACGCGGTCG
>JANNDN010000354.1:0-1801 GCA_031387795.1 Sphingomonas sp. | reverse complement strand
AGCTGATCCTCGACGGACCGATCGAAAAGCCGCGCATCGATCTGCTGCTCGCGCGGCCCAATGACGCGCTCAGCCTGACTAATGTCCGGCTGCTGCTCGCGCCGATCGCGGCCGGGTTCGACTATCGCGCGCAGGGCGGCTCGCGGCTGGGACCGTTCAGGTCGCACGGCCAGATCCTGCTGCCCAAGGGCGCGCCGACGATCATCGCCATCGCCGCGCTCGATGCCGGCGAGGCCCATGCCAGCGGGCGCCTGCGCTCCGATCCCGGCGGCTTCAGCGGACGCCTGACTTTGGCCGGAGCGGCGCTCGACGGCACGCTCGATTTCGCACCGGTGGGCGGCGCCCAGAAGATCGAGGCGCACCTCACCGCCAACGACGCCGATTTGCCCGCTTTCTCGGTGCGCAGCGGACGCGTCGACGGCACCATCATTCTCGCCAAGGGCCGGACGACGATCAGCGGCACGATCGACGCGCGCGGGCTGTCGGCGGGGGCACTGACGCTGGCGCGGCTCACCGCCAACGCCAATCTCGTCAATGGCAGCGGCCAGGTCCGTGCCGCCTTCGCCGGCCGCCGCGGCGCCGCTTTCTCCTTCGCCACGCTGGCCGATGTCAGCCCCGACCGGATCAGCATCACCGGCACGGGCCAGGTCGAGCGCGAGTCGCTGGTTTTGAAGGAACCCGCGGTGCTGACCCGATCGGGAGACGGGTGGGAGCTCGCGCCGACCAGCCTGACCTTCGCGGGCGGCGGCGCGGTGCTTTCGGGACGCAGCGGGTCGCGGCCCGAAATCCATGCCCAGCTCAAAGCGATGCCGCTCGAAATCCTCGATATCGTCCGGCCGGGATTGGACCTTTCGGGATCGGCCACCGGGCGGCTCGATTATGCCTGGGCGGGCAATCGCAGCGGGCGCCTCGACCTCAAGGTCCGCGGGCTGAGCCGCGCCGGGCTGGTGCTATCCTCGCGCCCGATCGACCTCGGCATCGCGGCGGTGATCGGGGATTCGAGCGCCGCGGTGCGCGCGGTTGCGACCAGCGAGGGCAAGATCATCGGCCGCGCGCAAGCCCGCTTCGCGCCGCTGGGCGGCGGCCCGCTGATCGCCGAGCTGATGAACGCGCCCCTTTTCGGCCAGCTCCGTTATGCCGGGTCGGCGGACACTTTGTGGCGGTTGACGGGGAGCGAAATCTTCGATCTTTCGGGCCCGATCGCGATCGGCGCCGACATTGGCGGCCGCGCCACCGACCCGCAGATCCGCGGCTCGCTCAAAATCCACAACGGGCGTCTCGAAAGCCCGGTGACCGGAATGGTCCTGACCAACCTCAACAGCGAGGCGCGCTTCTCGGGGCCGCAACTCATCTTCACCAGCCTCAGCGGAGCGACCGCGGGCGGCGGCTCGATCGAGGGGCGCGGGTCGGTCACCTTTGCCGGCGGTCGCACCGGGCTCGACCTGTCGTTCCAGGCGACCAATGCGCAGCTGCTCGACCGCGACGACATTGCCGCCCGCCTGACCGGGCCGATCACCATCCGCTCGGACGGCAGCGGGGGGACCATCGCGGGCGACCTCAAGCTCGACGGCGGGTTGTTCCAACTCGGCAAGGCGACCTCAGCCTCGGTGCCCCAGCTCAAGGTCCGCAACACCGGTCTCGCGCCCGAGGAGATTATCGAGACCAGCGACCTCCAGCCGTGGGTTCTCGATCTCAAGGTTGCGGGCGGCGGGCTGCGCGTCACCGGCCTTGGGATCAACAGCCGCTGGACCACCGCCTTGCAGATCGGCGGCCGCGCCGATTCGCCGCGCTTCACCGGCCG
>JANNDN010000335.1:0-3637 GCA_031387795.1 Sphingomonas sp. | reverse complement strand
CGGATCTGACCAAGCGGCTCACCGACACGCTCGCGGCGAACCAGATGGAGGAGGGCGTCCACATCCGCCTGATGGTCACACGCGGGGTGCGCTCGACGCCCTATCAGGACCCGCGCACGATCATCTCCGGAGCCACAGTTGCAATCGTCGCGGAGTATAAGTCGCCGCCCAAGGACGCGGGGACCAAGGGCCTCAAGCTGTTCACCGTCCACGTCCGCCGCGGCGACCCCGCGGTCCAGGACCAGAAGATCAATTCGCACTCCAAGCTGAACTGCATCCTCGCCTGCATCCAGGCAATCGAGGCGGGCGCCGACGAAGCGCTGATGCTCGACCCGCACGGTTTTGTGGCGACCTGCAATTCGACCCATTTCTTCATCGTCCGCAAGGGCGAGGTGTGGACCTCGAGCGGCAAATATTGCCTTGGCGGGATCACCCGCGGGCTGGTCATCGAAATCTGCCGCGAGGTGGGGATTCCGGTGTTCGAAAAGGACTTCTCGCTGACCGACGTCTATGGCGCGGACGAAGCGTTCGTGACCGGCACCTTCGCCGGGGTCACGCCGGTGCGCATGGTCGATGGACGCGCTTTTGACGATGTTCCGGGGCCGATGATCCGGCGGCTGCAGCAGCTTTACGCCGAGCGGATGGAGCGGGAAATCGGGTGACCCGCCGCATCGCCATGTGGTCGGGCCCGCGCAATCTCTCGACCGCGCTGATGCGCAGCTTCGGTAGCCGCGCCGATACCTTCGTCAGCGACGAGCCGTTCTACGGCTGTTTCCTCAAATCGACCGACGCCGACCACCCGATGCGCGACGAAATCATCGCGGCGATGGACTGCGATTGGGCAAGTGCCTTGGCGAACTTAAGTGGCGATCCGCCCGGCGCTGCGCCGGTCTGGTATCAGAAGCACATGTTGCACCACATGGCCGGGCCGATCGGTTTTGCGGATTTCGTCGGCTTCACCCACGCCTTCCTGATCCGCGAGCCCGAGCGAATGATCGCCTCCTATCTCGGGAAGCGGGAGGTCGCGGCGTTCGCCGATTTCAGGCTCGAGCGGCAGGCCGAGTTTTTCGACCGCGAGGCCGACCGCCTCGGCCGCGCTCCGCCGGTGATCGATTCGGGCGACGTGCTCCGCGACCCGCCGCGCGTGCTCGAGGCATTGTGCGGCGCGCTCGGCATCCCTTGGGATCCGGCGATGCTGGCCTGGGCGCCAGGCCAACGCGACAGCGACGGACCGTGGGCGCCGCACTGGTATAATGCGGTCGAGACCAGCACCGGCTTCGGCCCGCCCGACGACGAGCCGGTCGCGCTACCCGATCAGGCGCTGCGCCTCGCCGAGCGTATTCGACCATATTACGAGCATCTCGCCGAGCATCGGCTCGGCCGCTAGGTCAACCGACGACGCGGACGCCTTCCTTGGCCCATTCGGCGTCGACATCGACTTCGCGATCGGCCCATTCGGTGCGGGTCCAGCATTCGACGGTCTCGAGGCGGGTGCCGGTAACGGCTTCGACCTTCATGCAATAAAGGGCCGTCTCGGGGGCCTGAGGGGCGCCATCGCCGGCCGGTGCTTGGGAAGCCAGCGCCGATGACGCGGCGAAAATGCTGACGAAGGCGGTGATGAGTGTCTTGCAGGTCATATGGAATCTCCCTGAAACCAACGCTGGAACGCACCGCAAGGCGGGGAGAGTAGCGCGGATCGAGGGAGAATTGGAGTCACGTCGGGCGACGCCCCCGTTGCCTTGACGTTCGCGGTGCGGGTACGCCCCTGTTCGGCCATCTGGCCACGCACCGGCAATCGCTCGGACCCGGGACTATTTGGCCGACGGGTCGACCTTGATGCCTTCCCAGGCCCATTGACGCTTGGTCTTGCATTCGGTCTTCTCGACCCGGCTTCCGGTCAGCGGCTCGACCGTCAGGCAATATTTTTTGGCCTCGGGTTTGACGGCCTCGGCGCGCTGGGGCTGGCCCGGCGTGGCGGGGGTGTTGGCGGCGGCCGCGACCGAGGCCGAGACGAAGATGCCGAGAGACGCGAGAACAATCTTGGATACCATGGGACTTCTCCTTTCGAGGCCACTCCCATGACCTCCCGCGGCGGCCAGTTCGCGTTCGCTTCGACCGTTGGCCGGGCGGTTCGATCAAGGCCCTTCGTCGGTTGGCCCCGCAGTTCGTCGTTGGTCCAGCGCCGGTTGACCCTTCGTCGAGCGCCCGCTATGGGCCCGCACGTCCGGATCGCAGCGATTCCCGTCGCCGTTCGGACAAGAGCTGAACATTGCTCGACTTGCGTGAAGGCCGGGTGGCCACGGCTGCCCCGGACTTCGCGCCTTTGCGTTGGGCAAAGTAACCGCGGGGTCTGCCCGCAACGAAAGGTGAAGGCTTCATGCCGACGATTAACCAGCTGATCCGCAAGGGTCGCGAACCGCAGAAGGCCAAGTCCAAGGTCCCTGCGATGGAACAGAACCCGCAGAAGCGCGGAGTCTGCACCCGCGTCTATACGACGACCCCGAAGAAGCCGAACTCGGCGCTGCGCAAGGTGGCCAAGGTCCGCCTGACCAACCAGCGCGAAGTGATCAGCTACATCCCCGGCGAAGGCCACAACCTCCAGGAACACAGCGTCGTGCTGATCCGCGGCGGCCGTGTCCGCGATCTTCCGGGCGTGCGCTATCACGTGCTTCGCGGCGTGCTCGATACGCAGGGGGTCAAGGACCGCCGCCAGTCGCGCTCCAAATATGGCGCCAAGCGTCCCAAATAATCCGCACGAGTAAGCCCCGGGCAGGTTCAAGTCCCGGACCAGGCTGAAGAGAAAGGAACTGCAATATGTCCCGTCGTCGCCGCCCAGAGAAGCGCGTCATCCTCCCCGATCCCAAGTTCGGCGATATCACGCTGTCGAAATTCATGAATAGCGTCATGCTCGACGGCAAGAAGTCGGTCGCCGAGGGAATCGTCTACACGGCGCTCGAGAACGTCGAGACCCGCCTGAAGAAGGATCCGCTCGGCGTGTTCCATGAGGCGCTCGTCAACATCAAGCCGGGCATCGAGGTGCGCAGCCGCCGAGTCGGCGGCGCGACCTACCAGGTCCCGGTCGAGGTTCGCCCCGAGCGCGCCCAGGCGCTGGCCATCCGCTGGCTCATCATCGCCGCCCGTGCGCGCAGCGAGAAGACCATGTCGGGGCGCCTGTCGGGCGAGCTGATGGACGCCTCGCAGAATCGCGGCAACGCGGTCAAGAAGCGCGAAGACACGCACCGTATGGCCGAAGCCAACCGCGCCTTCAGCCACTACCGCTGGTAGTCATCCAGTCGGCCGGTGCCGCCGGGTGGCGCTGGTAGTTTTCATACCTATATTTGGGGAAGCCGGGTTCGCCGGCTCCCGACATCGCTAAGGAACCCTTGAAATGGCCCGCAGCCATCCGCTCGATCGCTATCGCAATATTGGCATCATGGCGCACATCGACGCCGGCAAGACGACGACGACCGAGCGCATCCTCTATTACACCGGCAAATCCTACAAGATCGGCGAAGTGCATGAAGGCACCGCGACGATGGACTGGATGGAGCAGGAGCAAGAGCGCGGGATCACCATCACGTCCGCCGCGACGACCTGCGTCTGGCGCGCCGACGAGGGTAAGGGCGAAGAGCATCGC